>DASRVZ010000027.1:0-6242 GCA_035654835.1 Dermatophilaceae bacterium
ACGGGTTCGAGGTGTGGCTGGTCAACGCCAAGGACGTCAAGCACCTGCCCGGGCGGCCCAAGACCGACCGGCTGGACGCGGTGTGGCTGTGCAAGATCGCCGAGCGGCAGATGATCCGGCCCAGTTTCGTGCCGCCACCGCCGATCCGGAAGCTGCGGGACCTGACCCGGTACCGGGCCGCGCTGATCTCGGACTGCACCGGGGAGAAGAACCGGGTCGAGAAGCTCCTCGAGGATGCCCAGATCAAGCTATCCGTGGTCGCCTCGGACATCTTCGGGGTCTCCGGGCGGGACATGATGGCCCAGCTCATCGCCGGCCAGCGTGACCCCAAGGTCCTGGCCCAGCTGGCCCGGACCCAGCTGCGGGTCAAGATCAGCCAGCTCGAGGAGGCGTTCGTCGGCCGGTTCAGCGACCACCACGCGTTCTTGCTGACCCGGATGCTGGCCCGCGTCGACACCATCAACGCCGACATCGCCGACCTCGACTCCCGGATCGAGGCCGAGATCGCCCCTTTCGCGTCGGCGGTGGCCCGCCTGGATGAGATCCCCGGCGTCGGGACCAGGGTCGCGCAGGTGATCATCGCCGAGATCGGGCTGGACATGACCCGGTTCCCCACCCCGGGCCACCTGACCTCCTGGGCCAGGTTCGCCCCCAGCGTCAAGGAATCGGCTGGACGCAAGAAGGGCAAGGGCACCACCGGCCACGGTGACGCCTACCTCGCCGGCGCCCTGGGCCAAGCCGCCGTCTCAGCCGCCAAGACCAACACCTTCCTGGGCGAACGCTATCGACGCATCGCCCGCCGACGAGGCAAGCAGAAAGCCATCGTCGCGATCGGCCGATCCATCCTGGTCATCGTCTGGCACCTGATGTCCGACCCCGACGCCCGCTTCCACGACCTCGGCCCCGACTTCTACGACAACCGACTCGGACCCGAACGCAGCAAACGCAACCACATCCGCCACCTCGAAGCCCTCGGCTACAAAGTCACCCTCGAACCCGCCGCCGCCTGACCCACACCCCCAACCCACCCCGGCTCCGCCGGGGGCTGTCGCCTGCCCACTCACCATCCATTTTCGGATTAGGACTTCATGACCGGTAGCCGAATTGAGGATGGGTCACGCCCACAGCGTGGTATCGACGATCCGCTATAATCTTCACATGGCGACGGGCGACACTTCAGCTGGCGCTCTCATCCGGGAGTCGCGGCAGCGCGCCGGTTTGTCCCAGACCGAGCTGGCCGGACGTGCCAAGGTGACTCAGAGCGTGGTCAGCGCCTACGAGTCCGGGGGTCGCCAGCCGTCGTTGCCGACCCTTCAGCGTCTGGTCGCGGCCTCGGGGCTGGAGCTCGAGCTGCGGGTTCGTCGGCCTTCATCTGCACTGTCGCGCCTGCGCGGGCCGCTGGGACGCCGGGTCCGCCGACATCGCAAGGACATCGTGCGTCTTGCCGCCGCGCACGGAGCGGCGAACGTGCGGGCGTTCGGCAGCGTCGCTCGCGGGCAGGACACCGACAACAGCGACGTGGACCTGCTCGTCGACCTCGCCCCTCAGGTGGGCCTGTTCGCCCTGTCCAGACTGGAGCACGACCTGGGCATCCTGCTCGACGCCAGGGTCGACGTCGTCCCGGCGGCTGACCTCAAGCCCGAGGTTGCTCGCGAGGTACTCGACGACGCGGTGACGTTATGAACCGACGAGACCGGCAACGGCTGGAAGACGTCGAAGTCGCAGTCCAGACCATCCGGGCCCACCTTCAGCGCGGCGACCTCCACGACGGTCTGATCTTCGACGCCGTGCGGGTGCGCCTCATTGAGATCGGGGAGGCGGTCAAGGGGCTGTCCGCGGAACTGCTGGCCAGTGAACCGGCGATTCCCTGGACCGAGATCGCTCGGATGCGCGATCGACTCGCCCACCGGTACTTCGACACCTCCCACGCCGTCGTGCAAGCCACTGTCGATCACGACCTACCCCAGC
Organism: Dermatophilaceae bacterium; assembly: GCA_035654835.1. GTDB lineage: Bacteria > Actinomycetota > Actinomycetes > Actinomycetales > Dermatophilaceae > UBA4719. The sequence continues at coordinate 1,969 of DASRVZ010000027.1, forward strand.
TGGACAGTGCCATCGCCCGACTCGTGCAACGAACCCAGGACACGTAAGCCCTGATCCACCGACGAACCTGGGTATGCGGCGGCGTGCCTTCAAGATCAAATGCCCTCTGACCAGGGACGATGTGTCTTGCGAGAGAACAACATCGGACCGATCGAGAGGGCATCTGACGGATGCGAGCATCGCATGATTTGAGCCGAGTTTCCATCAGCTTCGACGAGCCGAACCTGGTGTCGCACGCCGGGCTGGTCGCGCCGGCCGCCCTGGCGCAGCGGCTGGGGGTGGCCGCGCTGGTCGATGCGCGGGTCGACCTGGCCGGTGCCCGGGGTGGGGCCAACGTCGGCACCAAGGCGATGACGATCATCGGCGGGCTGCTGGCCGGGGCCGACAGCATCGACGACATGGACGTGATGCGTGCCGGCGCCACCGGGGATCTCTTCGAGGTGCGGGCGCCGTCCACGCTCGGGACGTGCCTGCGCTCGTTCAGTTTCGGGGACGTGCGCGCCCTGGACGCGGTCAGCCGCGAGCTGTTCGTGCGGGCCTGGGCTGCCGGTGGCGGGCCGGCGCCGGGCGCGGACGTGACGGCGGACATGGACTCCACGATCTGTCAGGTGTTCGGCCTGGCCAAGCAGGGCGCCGCCTTCGGCTACACCGGGGTGCGCGGCTACCACCCGCTGCTGGCCACCTGCGCCGGCGACGAACACGGCGGCGGCGCCGCCCAGCTGTTGCACTCGCGGCTGCGCGGCGGAGGCGCTCACACTGCCCGCGGCGCAGCATCGTTCGTCACCGAGACCCTGGCCCGGCTGCGTCAGGCGATGCCCGCCGACGAGACCGGGAAGAAGGGACAGGTGACGTTGCGGGCGGACTCGGGGTTCTACTCCCGCGCCGTGATCCGCGCTGTCCGCAAGGCCGACGCCCGGTTCTCGATCACCGTGCGCTCCAACCCCTCGATCAAGGCGGCGATCGCGGCTATCCCCGACGATGCGTGGATCCCGATCCCGTACTGGTCGTCGGCGGGTACCTTCGGCCACCACGACGACGGCACCGCCGTCTCGGGCGCCGACGTCGCCGAGACCACCTACACCGCCTTCGCCGGCACCCCCGACGCCACCGACGTGCGCCTGATCGTCCGCCGGGTCCGGCCCACCCCCGGTAGCCAACTGGCCCTGGACATCGTCTTCGACCACCACGCCTTCATCACCGACCGCACCGGTGACCTGCTCGACATCGAGGCCGACCACCGCCGCCACGCCGTCGTCGAACAGGTCATCGCCGACCTCAAAGGCGGGGCCGGGCTCGCGCACCTACCCTCCGGGAAGTTCGCTGCCAACGCCGCCTGGCTCGCCCTGGTCGCCATCGCCTACAACCTCAGCCGCTGGTGCGCCGCCCTGACCGGCCCCGCATGGGCCACGGTCACCACCGCCACCCTGCGCCGCAAGCTCCTGGCCATCCCCGGACGCCTGGTCCACAGCGCCCGCAAGCTGCACCTGCGACTACCCCAGAACTGGCCGTGGCATCAGGCGCTCATCGACCTGCGAGCCGCCATCGCCGGCATCGTCCCGATCAGGACCTGACACCGCAGTCCCTGACCACCCCCGACCGAGGAACCCAGGAGAAGCCGGCAGACCGGCAGGCCAACCACGCCCAATCCCCTCACAACCAGCACGGTTCCGCGGAACCGTCCTCACCCAGGTTCATCGGTGGATCCGGGGTAAGTCGCTCGCCCGACTTTGCCGCGGTGCGCGTGGTCATGCCGGGACTGCGCCTTCACGACGAAGAAGGCGCCTGGTCGGGCACAATCGCGTTCATGGGTCAGGACCGCCGCTTTCCGGGATTGCGCTGTCTGTCGTTCCTTCCTCCACTCTGGCCTCCGCCGCGGTAAGTGGTGACCCTCGTAAACGTGCGGGGTTCGTGATGACGTTCCGGACGAGCCCGGCGACCACTACGTGGCTCCGATGGCGGACGAGGCGCCGGGAGCCCCAGCGCCCCCGGTCAGGCGCGACCGGGCCGGTGCCAGACGACAGCGCTTCGTCATCGCGGGACTGGTCCTGCTGGCCGTGGTGACCGTTCCCGCCCTGGTCTCGCTGCCGTTCGCGTACAGCGTCGTCCAGCACAACCGCATGCTGACCGGGCTCGAGCCGGACGTGAACGCGCTGGGACTGCCCGCCGAGACCACAGTCGCGGACTGGGGTGTCAACTACGACCGGGCCGTGGGTGGCTTCACTCGCAAGGCAGCTGCGATCTGCGGCTGCGTTTCACCGTGCTATCTGAGCTGTCGGACAGTGAGCTCGCGGCCTTCTACGAACGGCTCGTGCCCGTAGTGGTGACCGTCTACACCGGCCAGACCCATGACGACGGGAGTACGCCGTACCTGGTCGAGGTGACTCGATCTGCGGAGTCTGACACCGACCCACGCTGCCTGTAGATGCCGGGGGGACCCACACCCCGCGCCCTCCTCGCAGCGACTCTCAAGACTGCGGCTGATCGACTGCCTACGCACTCCAAGTAGCCGCGCTGAGGGCGGCTAAGCTCGCCCGCTCCTGCCGCTGGGCGAGTAAACCTCAGCGGAGGTCTTCAAGCCAGGCCTCAATGCTTGCCACACGTTGCACCGCGGGATGGAAGTAAAAGACGCTCTCGTGCCACATCTCGCCAACGACGACGACATGCGCGAGCTCTCCCCGTTGAGCCCTCGCAAGAGCAGCACCGAGTTCGACAAACATGCCGCGCCCATCATGCTTGGACGCGATGACCAGTACCGCGTCGGCTGCCATGACGGCGTTCAAGTCTTCCTGAGCCAACCTGCCTGACACATCGAGTTGCGCCCCGTAGTGCTCTACGAGCGAGGCGTCGTTCGTCCAGTCGAGGGTCAACTCGTGTCCAGCGGTGACGACGGCGGACTGCACGGCCTTAACGGTCGCCACATCGGCCAAAGGTCCTGCGACATAGATCTTCACGCGGTCGACCCTTCCATGGCGCGCCGACAGCCCACGAGGAACCGTGCGGCCACACGCACTCTTCTGCCGGCTGTTCGCTCGGACCTCCCGATGAGCGCCCCGATCGCCTGCTGCCTGCCTCAGCCGAGAGCGACCACGGCACACAGGCCGCAGAGCACGGCCGAGACGGGAGACATCACGGACCGCTCAGGCTTGCTCCGGGACGCCAGGTTCAGCCCGACGCCGAGGGGCGAAGTAGGCCACGACCACCCAGGTCGCGGTGCGGATGACACCTTCGGGGATACCGGGCGACACGAGGTCGGCGCGCGCTGAGACGACCGTCGCGAGAAGTACGTAGATCACGATCGAGACGAGGCTCCCGGCACGGAGCGCGATCGGCAGGACCCGGTGCTGCCCACCCCATGCGAACCGCCCCAGCGGGGCGCCGAGTATCAGGAGCACCTGGAAGACCGCCAGAGCGCCCAATACCAGGCACACGAGGACGGCGGCGAAGGCGGTCATGAGCTGAATCGTAGGTCCGGGGTCGGCGCCGCCCGCCACACTTCTGGGAACCGATCGCGTCAGCAACGTGGTCACAGCCCGGCCGATGAGACTGGTTCTGCCTTCCGCATCGAGCCGCGGGGTGACACCGGCGAAGCCCTGATGTCCGACCGAGACGGGCTGGAGGCCTGCCTTGCCTCATCGCGCGGCGGCGGGTTGGAAGCGGGAGGCGGCTCGGCCGGGGCTGAGGGGCGGCCAGGTCGGCAACGAGGGCGGCAGTGCTTGTGTCGGCGAACGCCTTCACACGAGTCGCCGCCGCCGGGTCGAGGTTCCGCGTGACAGTGATCGCCACTCGTCGCTCAGCGACCACACCCCTGGTCGCGCAACCGAGGGGGCTTGCCGTCACAGGACACAAGGGCCGCATCAGACATGAGGCTGGGCGCCACTTCTGACCACGAAGTGACGCCCTGGCATGCGGTTTCACCTTGATCGCGGGAGGGGCGACACCCTGACTTCCGCGAGTTGGTCAGCTCGTTGCCGCCAAAGCCGGTGACTTGGTTTCCTGTGCGGGCGACGATGACCTGAATCCCTTCGCGATCAACCAAATCGGCAGGAACACGGCCTCAAACAATCCACCAGGGGCAAGTAACACTTGCCCTGGTCCCTCATTCATGTCGAGAACGCCAAGGAGGTCAAGCGGCACCCCCAAAGAGAGCGAGGCATATCCCACCAGACCGAGCACTGCTATGGGTCGAGGAACCAACCGCGAAACAAAGAGCAAGTATGTAAGAATCAGGCCGCCGATGCCTGTTGGAATGTACACCCACAGTAGGTGGTTCGGGA
>DASRVZ010000028.1:0-4051 GCA_035654835.1 Dermatophilaceae bacterium
GTCGGGGCCCGCCCGAGTCAGATCTGCCATCAGGACAACACCGCGGTCCACGTCGCGGACTATGAGGGTCGCCCAGAACGCAGGCCGTTGTCGCGGGTGGAGTGCCAGGGGTTGTTCGACGCCGCTGATGATCGGGCGCAGCGGCTGGCCGAGTCCGGTCGCAAGGGTTGGCTGACCGCGTTCCGCGACGCCACGCTGTTGAAGGTGACCTATGGCTGGGGACTGCGTTGCCGGGAGGTGACGATGCTGGACCTGACCGACTTCACCGCCAACCCGGCAGCCACCGAGCTCGGTGGGCTCGGGGTGTGCCACGTCCGGTTCGGCAAAGCGATGCGCGGTTCTGCGCCGCGCCGGCGGGCGGTTGCCAGTGTGATGCCGTGGGCGGTCGAGGCGCTGCAGGAGTACCTGGTGGAGGTACGACCGAGGTTCGAGGGAGCGGAGCCGGCGGCGCTCTGGCCGACCGAGCGAGGAGGTCGGATCTCGACCCGTTCGGTCGATGACCGGTTCGCGCTCTACCGGGCGGCGGCCGGGCTGCCGGTCGAGTTGTCGGTCCATTGCCTGCGCCATTCCTATGTGTCGCACCTGATCGAGGACGGCGTCGATCCGTTGTTCGTGCAGCAGCAGGTGGGGCATTCGTGGCGTCGACGACCGCGATCTACACCACGGTCGGTGCGGATGCGAAGAACCAGATGCTGCGCTCGGCGTTGGCCCGGGCGTTCGGTAGCGACACCTTGGGAGGGTGAGATGAAAAGGCAGGTGGGCTACCACTGGCATCTGCGGCGGCTGATGGCTGAGCACGGGATGTTCGCCACGACCGACCTGGTGCCGCTGCTGGCCGAACGGGGCGTGAACCTGTCCCGGGAGCAGGTCTATCGGCTGGTGGTCCGGGTCCCGGAGCGGCTCAACCTGACGGCGTTGGCGGCGTTGTGCGACATCTTGGACTGCTCACCCGCCGAACTGGTCGAGCCCTATGCCGGCCGCGAGGAGCCCGCGACGGGCTCCTCGCGGGGCTCGGCACCGCCGGCGCGGCCACGGCGCGCACGCGTCACTCCGGCACCACCCAAGTAGCCACAGGTGACGGCGTCGGTGCACGTGTCGGTGCTCACTGAGCAGCGCCGCTGCCAGGTCCTGGCCGCGGTGTTGGCGGCCGACCCGACCCTGACGACGGCCCAGGTCCAGGCCGCGATCGAGACGGTGGCGGGTCACCCGGCGGCGCTGCGCAGCCTGGCCACGGCGTTGGCCGCTGACCCGATGGCGTTGGCAATCGGAGCGCCACCGATGGTCGGCCGGCTCGTGCAGGCCCTACGGGCCCACGGGACCACCGCGCTGCCAGCGCCGAGCTGCGTGGTCTGCCGGCGAGAAGGCCTGAAGCTGACCCGATCCTCAACCATAGGTGGGGTTTGCGCCCGCTGCCGACGCCGCGAGCTCGCCGAGGCATGCGCCCGTTGCGGGATCGTCAAACCCGTCGCGGGCCGCGACCCTGACCACCGGCCGGTCTGCGCCCGCTGCGCGGACCGCCCACAACGCGAGTGCGGACGGTGCGGCCGGATCCGTCGGATCGCGCGCCGCGCCCACGGCGACCAGCCCGACATCTGCAACGGCTGCTTCTCCCAACCCCAGGCCATCTGCTCGTGCTGCGGACGCCTGCGACCATGCAGCTTCGCCAGCACCGACACCCCGATCTGCACCCGTTGCGCGCCGCGCCGCACCGCCGTCTGCGCCCGCTGCGGCCAGGACAAGCCACCGGCCACGAACTGGGCCGAGGGACCGGTCTGCGACCCCTGCTACACCGCGGCGCTGCGCCATCGCGGCAACTGCAGCGGCTGTCACAGCCAACGGCGACTGGTCAGCCCACCCGGGCCTGATGCGACGACCTGTGCCGACTGCGCCGGGCTACCCGCGACCCACCGCTGCCTCGACTGCGGCCGAGAAGACAAGCTCTACGAACGCGGTCGGTGCGACGACTGCGCGTTGCGCCACCGCACCGGTGAGCTGCTCCGTGCCGGCGGTGCGCAGATCCCCGCCGCGTTGATCGCAGTCCACGACGCGATCCTCGCGACCAGCACCCCACGGACCGCACTGAACTGGCTGCGAGGCGGTGCCGGCGCCGCCGTGCTGGCCGACCTCGCTGCCGGCACCACAGCGATCAGCCACGCCGCGCTCGACGCCCACCCCCGCCGGCGCGGCGCCGACTACCTCCGACACGTCCTGGTAGCAGCCGACGTGCTCCCCGCCCGAGACGAACCCCTGGCCCGGCTCGAGGCCTGGGTCGCCATCACCGTGCTCAGCGGCGTCGAGCAGCCCGAGCATCGCCGGTTGCTGCACGCCTACGCCACCTGGCAGGTCCTGCGCCGACTACGCCGCCGAGCGAGGAACAACACCGCCGGCCGGACCCCGACCAGCTACCCCCGCACCCAACTGCTCGTCGCCGCCCGCTTCCTGGGCTGGCTCGATCAACGAGGCGTCACGCTTGCCCAATGCCGTCAAGGCGACGTCGACAGCTGGCTCACGAACGGACCCGCCGGCTACCCCGTCCGGGACTTCCTGTGCTGGGCCGCCGAACACCACCACTGCCCCGCGATGCTCGTACCGACCCTCGCGCGAACGACGGGAACAGCCCTCGACGCTGATCAGCGCTGGACACTGGTCGCCCGTCTCCTGCACGACGACACCCTGGAACTCACCGACCGAGTCGCCGGTGCCCTGCTGCTGTGCTACGGCCAGCAGCTGTCCCGGATCGCCGTCATGAGGACCGAACAAGTACACCGTCACGATGACGATGTCGTCGTGTCGCTACGCTTCGGAACGCACAACATCACCGTCCCGGAGCCACTATCGGGTCTACTCACCGAGCTCACCGATGTCGGCCGCAGCCACCTCGGGGTCGGCTCGCCCGCCACCAGCCCATGGCTGTTCCCAGGACACCTACCAGGACGGCCCATCACCGCATCACGCCTGGGCGAACGCCTCCGACTACTCGGGGTCCGAGCCCTCCCAGGGCGACGCGCCACCATCCTCCAACTCGCCGCTGAGGTCCCCGCAGCCGTCCTCGCCGAACTCCTACACCTGACCCCCGGAACCGCCACCCGATGGACCCGAGAAGCCGGAGGCGACTGGTCCCGCTACGCCGCCGAACTGGCCCGGAGACGCGATCACCAACCATGACGAATAGCCACGTCACCAGGCAAGCCGCGCAGGCTATTCGACAGAATCCAAACACTGCTGATTACCAGTATCGAGGCCGGACAGTCGGTCAAGGTCGTCCAGGAGCGGCTGGGGCACGCGAGCGCGCAGGTCACCTTGAACACCTACGCGCACCTGCTCCATGATGCCCAGTCCCGGGCGGCAGCCGCACTCGACGACCTGCTCGACGGAAGATCCGGGAAGGGGCGCGGCGCGCAGTGATATGGGCCGCGACCAGTTGGAGCAGACCTACGACCGTCTGATGCATCGTGGCCCGACGCTCACCGCTAAGGCCTTCGTCCACCGACCCGATCGCCTGAGTGGGCGAGCTCGGGTGGGGTGCGTTGGGTCGTCGGGCGAGTACGTCCACGACCGAGGCGATGTACTGGCGGCGCAGGATCTCCTCAGCGTCAAGGTAGGTCGTCGGAGGCCGCACCTGCCCGTTGATGACCGAGAGCGGATCACCCAGCCGCGGCAGTTGCTCACCTCGGCCTGAGACGAAGGCGAGGTTTAGCGCGCTGCCGGTAGGCCGACCTGCACGACCGACACGCTGGAGGTACGACGCCACGCTGCGGGGCAGCGATGCGAGAATGACCGTGGAGAGGTCACCGATGTCGATGCCCATCTCCAGCGTTGGCTTGCCACCAGGACATTGGGCGCCTGCGGGTCGGTGGCGCTGGACTTGAACTGGTTCAAACCCAGTATCGCCCACCAGTAGGAAAAGGTCCTCTGGTGAGTGGCCGGGGGGAGTCACACCCCCCGGCTCTCGCAGAACCCGGCGTAAGCCTCTCGACTTACCGGGCTCCCACAGGCCGACGTCCGGGGCTTGGGACAAGATGCCAATGGGCAAAGAGCGTGGGCTGGTGCT
>DASRVZ010000029.1:0-22289 GCA_035654835.1 Dermatophilaceae bacterium
CGCTCAGTAAGCACCACGTCTTCGCCGCCGTCGTCGCCCGGACCGAACAGGATCAGCACCGCAGACTGCCGACCCCCCTCGTCGGGGGGCGAGAACCGGCTGAAGAACTCCGTCTCGAGCTGATCCAGCTGCCCCACCAGATGCGCCATCCAGTCCGGCTGGCGGACCGGCTCGACGGGGTCTGTCACGACAGCTCCGGGGAGAGCTCGTACTTCAGCAGCTCGGTCGCCTTGACCGGGTCCATCTCACCCTCGCCGTAGGACGGGCACCAGGTGGCAACCGGGCACGCGCCGCACGCGGGCCTGCGCGCGTGACAGGTGCGGCGCCCGTGAAAGATCAGGACGTGGGAGAGCATGGTCCAGTCCTTCTTCGGGAACAGGGCGCCCACGGCGTGCTCGACCTTGACCGGGTCCAGCTCCTTGGTCCAGCCAAGTCGCCTCGCCAAGCGCCCGACGTGCGTGTCCACGGTGATCCCGGGGATGCCAAAAGCGTTGCCCAGCACCACATTCGCCGTCTTGCGCCCGACACCTGGCAGGGTCACCAGATCCTTGAGGCGGGGTGGCACCTCGCCGTCAAACCGCTCGACCAGCGCCGTCCCGATCTTGATCAGCGAGTCAGTCTTGGCGCGATAGAAGCCTGTGGACTGGATCATCGTCTCGAGCTCGGTGCGATCGGCGCTGGCGTAGTCGGCGGCGGTCCGATAGCGCGCAAAGACCGACGGCGTCACCAGGTTCACCCTGATGTCGGTGGTCTGCGCGGACATCACCGTGGCCACCAGGAGCTGCAACGGGTTGTCGAAGTCGAGCTCACAATGGGCATAGGGATAGCGCTCGACCAACGCGCGATAGACCTTGCGGGCACGGCGGGTCAACGCGACCGGGGTCTCGGGGCTCATGGTCGAAGGCACCCCGTCAGACTAATCGGCGTGGTCGACAATCCCCCCAACCGTCTCGCTCTGGCAGACTGTGCGCCGTGGACATCGACATCGTAAGAAGATCCCCGCTCTTCGCTGCATTGGACGACGAGGCCGCAGGGGCCTTGATGGAGTCAATGACGGCTTCGCACCTAGAGCGCGGCGACATCCTCTTTCGCGAAGGCGACAGGGGGGACCGGCTCTACGTGATCGGCGAAGGCAAGATCAAGCTCGGGCGTACCAGCGTCGACGGCCGCGAGAACCTCCTGGCCGTCCTGGGCCCGGGCGAGATGTTTGGCGAGCTCAGCCTCTTCGACCCCGGTGCCCGCACTGCGACCGCCACCGCCGTCGCGGAGACCCAGCTCATCGCGCTCGGCCATGACGACCTCAAAGCGTTCCTGTCTGGTCGTCCAGCCGTGGCGGCGACCTTGCTGGCTGCGCTGGCCCGTCGTCTTCGCCGCACCAACGAGGCCCTGGCCGATCTCGTCTTCACCGATGTGCCCGGCCGCGTGGCCAAGGCCCTGCTCGATCTCTCCAACCGCTTCGGCCGCCCGGCCGAGGACGGCGTCCTGGTCCCCCACGACCTGACCCAGGAAGAGCTCGCCCAGCTCGTCGGCGCCTCTCGCGAGACGGTCAACAAGGCGTTGGCTGACTTCGTCACGCGCGGCTGGATCAAGCTTGAGGCCCGCGCTGTCGTGTTGATGGACGTCGAACGCCTCAGGCGTCGGGCCCGCTGACTGCCAGGTAGTCCAGCTGGGCCAGCACGCTGAGCCGGGCCGCCGGCCAGAGCTCCCGCGGGACATCGGCATAGACCATCTCGACCACCGCATCCGCCCCGACCGCCCCGGAGGCGACGGCCGCTCGCACCTGCTCGAGGCGTTCCTGTCGATGGTCACGGTAGAAGCGCACGACTGCGGCTGGATCCGAGACGGTGGGGCCGTGTCCCGGCAGGATCTGGGTTACCTCGCGCGAGCCGGTCATGGCCTCGATACGCCGCAAGGACACAAGGTATGCCGCGAGCTCACCATCGGGCCATGCCACCACTGAGGTGCCGCGTCCCAGGATCGTGTCGCCGGTGATCAGGGCGTTCTCGGCGACCAGCAGGAATGAGAGCGAGTCGCTGGTGTGCCCGGGAGTGGCCACGACCGTCAGGTCCAGACCGCCGACGGTCAACCGCTCACGCTGGTCGAGATCGTCGTGCCCTCTGCCGATGGCTCGAACGGGCGCGCCGGTGAGCGCGGCGAACCGCCAGGCGGATTCGGCGTGGTCCGGGTGACCATGCGTGAGCAGAGTCAGTGCAACCCGCGCCCCGCGTCCAGCCACGACGTCCAGCACCCGCTGCAGATGCTGCTCGTCGAGCGGTCCTGGGTCGACGACCACGCAGTCCGTCGCGCCCGGCTCCATCAGGATCCACGTGTTGGTGCCCTCGAGCGTCATGGCGCCAGGGTTCGGCGCGAGCACACAGGTCGCGCGCGAGGTGACGTCGCCGCCGACCCACAAAGGCTTCGCCTCCCCGTCAGCAGGAGGTGCAGCCGGTGCGGGCGTCATTCCCCCGCCAACGGGAGATGCACCGACGGCAGGACGCAGCGAATGACCACCGCGTCATCAGTACGGACGATCACCGGGGTGATCGGCGCGATGCGGACCTCGGCGGCCATGAACTCGGCCGCCGAGGAGGCCGCCGCCACCTGTTCGACGCACACCACGGTCGGCGGCAGCATCAGGGCCACGCCGGTCGCATAGTCCTCGAGCAGCCGAGCGGGATCGACCCAGCCGGCGTGGTCTGCCTCACTGGTCTGGTCATCGGCGATCTGCCCAGCCGGCATAAGCGCGGCGAAGATCCTTGTGTCGTAACGCTTTGGCTCAAACTCCGGAGTGATCCAGTGTGCCCGCGCCCGGAGGAGATCGGACCGCAGCACCAAGCCACGACGGATCAGCATCTGGGCCAACGAGACCTCGCGCGACAGCAGCGCCTTGCGCTCGGCCTGCCACTGCGGACCGCTCACGTCCCCGACCACGGAGTCGGCGGAAGGCCCGGCCAGCAACACCCCGCACTCCTCGAACACCTCGCGCACAGCGGCGGCAACGAGCTCGCGCGCAGTGGCCTCATCGGCGACGAGCACGCGTCCCCACTCCGCCGGCGAGGGCCCCGCCCAGGGCAGGCTGGGGTCGGCATCGCGCGGGTCGACCCCTCCGCCGGGGAACACCATCATCCGCGGCGCGAACGCCATGGTGGAGACACGGCGCTGCATGAAGACGTCCACCGCGCTCCGGTCGGCGGCACTTGCGCGGTGGTCACGCACAATCATGACCGTGGCTGCGGGCTTGGCGGTGACTACCTCAGAGCTCCGGCCCTCAAGCCAGTCCTTGGCCCGACCGGCCAAGGTCCCGACGGCGAAGTCGCGGATCTGACTGGTAATGCTCAGTCCTGGACCGAAACGGTGATCTCGACCTCGACCGGGGCATCGAGCGGAAGGGCTGCGACCCCCACGGCCGAGCGAGCGTGGACCCCGGCGGCGCCGAACGCCTTGCCGAGCAGCTCGGAGGCGCCGTTGATGACGCCAGGCTGTCCGGTGAACGACGGGTCGCTGGCCACGAAGCCGACAACCTTGACCACTCGGGTCACCTTGTCGAGGTCACCGATGACCGACTTGACGGCAGCGATCGCGTTGAGGGCGCACGTCTCGGCCAGTTTCTTGGCATCGTCAGGAGAGACGTTGCCGTCGCCCGTCCCCACTTTGCCAGTCTGAACCAGTGCGCCGGACACCATCGGCAGCTGACCGGAGGTGAAGATCATGTTGCCGTCACGCAAAGCCGGCACGTAGGCCGCCACGGGCTTGGCAACGTCGGGAAGGGTGAGGCCAAGCTCGGCCAAACGGTTTTCAACAGCGGACACGACTATGCCTTCTCTCGCTTGAGGTAAGCCACCAGGCCGCCGCCATCCGGGCCGGTCAGGACCTGCACGAGCTCCCAGCCATCCTCGCCCCACTGGTCGAGAATCTGCTTGGTGGCGTGCACGATCAGTGGAACCGTTGCGTACTCCCAGTTAGCCATGAAGGCAGCCTAGACCGGATCGAACCACGACCCGCAGGACCCTGCCCGGCCACCCGCGCCGGTCCGACCCGCGCCGGTCCGACCCGCGCTCGCTAGAGGTCGCCAGCCTCGCCAACGAACTGGGACTGGCGTTCCAAGGCAGCCGGTTCGGCTCGCTTCGCCGTTGCGAACACCCACGAGCGCCAGGTCATCTCGTCGCCCCGGAAACGGGCCACCCCACGTCCCACGATGAGCCAGGTCTGGGTGACGACGTCCTCGTGCACCTCGCCGGCGATCACGCTCAGATACCGCCTCAAGGTCGGGTTGATGTCGTACCACAGGCAGGCGAACGCCGATGCGTCACCGCCTTGGGCGCGTTTGAGGACGTTTCCAAACTCCGTGCCGATCACAATTCTGAGTGTCGGGCGCGAAGGAGCCACCCCGCAGCCGATCTGGCGACCGATCAGCCGATCGACACCGTGAACGAACCAAACGGCAACATCAGGTGACCGATCGGCCGATGCCCGGGCAGGAACGGAGCCTGAGCCGGGGCAGCCATGACGAGCACGGGGTCCTAGGCTCTTCCCCATGGCACCCGGCGCGGCGTCGGTCCGCGACACCGACTGGGACGGCGTGCGGCTGCACGTCGTGACGGGCAAGGGCGGCACGGGCAAGACGACGGTTGCCGCAGCGCTGGCGCTGGCGCTCGCAGGCCAGGGACGGCGGGTGCTGCTGGCCGAGGTCGAAGGACGCCAGGGCATCAGCCAGACCTTCGACGTCGCCCCACTGGCCTCGATCGAGGCACGTATCGCGCACGCGTCGCAAGGCGGCGAGGTCTTCGGGCTCTCGGTCGACGCCAAGGCAGCCCTGCTGGAGTACCTCCACATGTACTACAAGCTCGGCCGTGCCGGCGGGCTGCTGGAGAAGTTCGGCGCCATCGACTTCGCCACCACGATCGCGCCAGGCGTCAGGGACGTTCTGTTGATCGGCAAGGTCTACGAGGCGGTCAGACGCCACAGGGAGCACAAAGCCAAGGGTCCGGGTGCAGCGAGGGCCTACGACGCCGTCGTCCTGGACGCCCCGCCCACCGGCCGCGTTGCACGATTCCTCAATGTCAACCACGAGGTTGCCGACCTCGCGAGGGTCGGCCCGATCCGCACGCAGGCCGACTCGATCACAGCGATGTTGACGTCTCCGCAGACGGTCGTCCACGTGGTGACGCTGCTCGAGGAGATGCCGGTTCAGGAGACCGTCGACGCCATCGCCGAGCTCAGAGCCGTCGGTATGCCGGTCGGTGGCGTCGTCATCAACCAGGTACGCGAGACGATCCTCACCCCCAAGGCGCTGAAGACGGCAGCCCGATCCGCGATCTCCCGCGAGGACGTCGCAGCAGACCTGACCCGGGTCAAGGTCCGGGCAACCGACGCCATCGTCGACGGATTGCTGACTGAGGCCAGAGACCATGCCGAGCGCGTCGCGCTGGAACACGAGGCTGCCCTGGTCATCGCGGGTCTTCGGCGGCCGACCTACCGGCTGCCGTCGCTGTCCGAGGGTGTCGACGCCAACGGCATCCGTGAGCTGGCCGAGACGCTCGTGGCCCAGGGGATGGCCTGATGGCGCCTGTCCTCGACATCGAGGCACTGATCGGGGACCCACAGACCCGGGTCATCGTGTGCTGCGGCGCCGGCGGGGTCGGCAAGACCACGGTTGCGGCCGCACTGGGACTGCGCGCAGCCGAGTCCGGCCGGCGAGTAGTCGTCCTGACGATCGACCCGGCGCGGCGCTTGGCACAGTCGCTCGGCCTGACCACGCTGGACAACACGCCCAGGCCGGTGCTGGGCATCGACGACACACACGGCGGCTCGCTCGACGCCATGATGCTGGACATGAAGCGGACCTTCGACGAGGTCGTGATGGCGCATGCTGCCCCCGAGAAGGCCGAACAGATCCTGGCCAACCCGTTCTACCATGCAGTCTCGAGCTCTTTCGCCGGAACCCAGGAGTACATGGCGATGGAGAAGCTCGGGCAGCTCCGGCTCGAGGCAGACCGCGACCCTGACAACCCGCGCTGGGACCTCATCGTCGTGGATACCCCGCCGTCACGCTCGGCCTTGGACTTCCTGGATGCACCGAAGCGTCTTGGCTCGTTCCTGGACGGTCGTTTCATGCGCGTCCTTGCCGCGCCGGCGAAGGTGGGCGGCCGCGCATACCTGAAGGTCTTCACCACCGGCGTCAACATCGTCACCACCGCCATGACAAAGCTCTTGGGCGGGCAGATGCTCACCGACGTGCAGACCTTCGTCGCAGCCCTCGACACCATGTTCGGCGGCTTTCGCGAGCGCGCGGACCACACTTACGCCCTCCTGAGCGACAGCACAACAGAGTTCATCGTCGTTGCGGCTCCAGAACGTGACGCCCTGCGCGAGGCCTCGTACTTCGTGGACCGTCTGGACGAGGAGGGGATGCCGCTGGCCGGGCTCGTCGTCAACCGCGTGTATCGCGTGTCCGCACCCGGCCTGTCCGCCGCCCGAGCGCTGTCCGCGGCTGAAGAGCTGGAAGACCAGGTCGGCGATTCGTCAGGCGACTCATCAGACGTCTCCGAGAGCGCTGCCATCACCCAGGCACTGTTGCGGCTGCATGCTGTTCAGGCCGAGATAGCCGGGCGCCACCAGGCCCTGGCCAAGCGGTTCATTGCCGGTCACCCCGACATACCGACGGTTGACGTGCCTGCCGCGCCGCAGGACATCCACGATCTGGTGGGTCTGCGCGCCATCGGCGAAGCGCTCGCCGGCCAGTGAGTCAGGCTGGCTCCCCGGCGCGCGACGAATCCATGTAACAGCTCAGGAGTCGAAGAGCTCAGGAAGCGGAAAGCTCCCGACGAGTTCGGTCGGCCTCGAACAGCGCCCGCCAGGAGGTGACGTTCGGGCGGCGCTTGACCAGGGCGCGACGCTCGCGTTCCGTCATACCACCCCAGACACCGAACTCGGTGTGGTTGTCGAGCGAGTCGGCGAGGCACTCGGCGATCACCGGGCAGCCCATACAGACCTGCTTGGCCTGTTGCTGCGCGGCGCCCTGCACGAACAGCGCATCGGGGTCGGACCCGCTGCACGTTCCGTACTGCGCCCACTCCTCGACCCACGACGATCGCGCCGTCGTCACACCCTCGCGATGCGTCATGGTGACGGTCACGTTGGCCTCCCCTGATCTGCGCAGCGGACGCAGTGCCCGACACGAATTGTGACTACCGTCTGAACGATAGGCAGAGACGTTTATGGGGGGAATGACGCTTTCGGGTAGTTCGGCCCTCCAAGAGTGACTAGTCATCCGGGTACGTGAGGCAGGATCTGGGCTGATCCGGAGGTTATCCTTGGTTCCATGCCGGGACGCGTCACAAACTTCACCAACATCGTCAGCCTGCTCGGAGCGTTCCTGGCGACCTCTGTGGTCCTTGGACTTCTGGGGGCCGGCCTGGTGATGCCGGCCGTGGGTGCCACCGGTGCCACGGCCCGCGCTGGGGTCCACGTCTTTGACACCCTGCCCAGCGACTTCACGCTGACCCCGCTCTCGCAGCAGTCCCGCATCCTGGCCAGCGACGGCACGTTGATCGCCACACCATATGACGAGAACCGCGTCATCGTGCCGCTTGCCCAGATCGCGCCCGTCATGCGCCAGGCCCAGATCGCGATCGAGGACAGTCGCTTCTACGAGCACGGCGGCATCGACCCCGTCGGCGTCGGCCGCGCGTTCGCCTCCAACCTCGGGGGTGGCGACACCCAGGGCGCATCCACCCTGACCCAGCAGTACGTCAAGATCACGCTGCAGGAGAACGCCCTGCGCAAGAAGGACACCATCGGCGCCAGGGCCGCCACGGCCAAGAACTACACGCGCAAGCTCCAGGAGCTCAAGTACGCCGTCACGCTGGAGAAGAACCTCACCAAGAACCAGATCCTCGAGGGCTACCTCAACCTCGTCTACTACGGAGATCAGGCCTACGGCGTCGAGGCCGCTGCCCGCCACTACTTCGGCGTCACCGCCGCAAAGCTCAACCTGACGCAGGCCGCGACCCTGGCCGGGCTCGTCCAGCAACCAGGCATCACCGACCCGATCCACGACCCCGCGAAGGCGCTGGCGCGGCGCAACGTCGTGCTCGACCGGATGTACGCCCTGAACCTGATCACCGAGAAGGCCTGGACAGCCGCCAAGAAGACCAAGATGGTGACCAACCCCAAACCGGCGCTGAACTCCTGCGCGCTCTCGCCGTACCCGTACTTCTGCAGCTACGTCAAGCACTGGCTGTTGGAGCAGGACGCGCTGGGCAAGACGAAAGCGGAACGCAACGAGGCGATCAACCGCGGTGGGCTGACCATCCAGACGACGCTCGACCCCAAGATTCAGCGGGTCGCCCAGAAGCAGCTCATTGCCAAGGTCCCGATCGGCTCGATGATGGGAAAGGTGGACATCGGCGCCGCCGCAGCCGTGGTTGAGCCCGGCACCGGACGCGTTCTGGCCATCGCGCAGAACACCACTTTCTCCAACAAGAAATCACGCGGCAAGACATCGGTGAACTGGGCGGTCGATCAGGAGTACGGCAGCTCCGGCGGCTTCGCATTCGGCTCGACCGCCAAGATGTTCGCCATCAGTGAGGCGCTGCGGTCGGGCATGCCGATCAACTCCACCATCTTCGCCAAGTACGCCACCGCCACCCGGCCCGCGCTGTTCACCAAGTCCGACTTCCATGACTCGTGCACCGTCGGCGACACCCCGTGGCAGGTCCGCAACGACGAAGGCACCTACAACGGCAACGTCAGCTTGACCGTTGCGACGGCGAAGTCGGTCAACACCGCATTTGCCGGGCTCGTGGCCAAGCTGGGGGCCTGCTCGGTCCGGAACCTGATGACCCAGATGGGGCTGCACCAGGGCGACGGCAAGCCGATCGAGCCCTACCCGGCCCCTGTCACGTTGGGTGCGAACCCAACCTCGCCACTCACCTTGGCCTCGGCATACGCCACGGTCGCCTCCGGCGGCACGTACTGCCCTCCCTCGCCAGTGCTCGCGATCACGACCAGCGACCACAAGGCGCTCAAGCTGCCCAAGAGCCAGTGCAAGAAGGTCCTCGAGCCGGACGTTGCCAACGGTGTCACCAAGATCCTCAAGACCGTCCTGACCAAGGGCACAGGTTCCGGCAACAGCCTCGACGGTGGGCGTTCCGCCGCCGGCAAGACCGGTACGGCCGGCAACTCCCTGCCCAGCGGTGGCACCAACGAGTCCTGGTTCGTCGGTTATACCCCCCAGCTGTCCACCGCGGTCTGGGTCGGCACGCCAGATGACAAGAACAACACGGCCAGGCTCCGCGACCTCAAGCTCGGCAAGCGGTTCTACGGGGGTGAGATCTTCGGCTCCACCATCGCTGCCCCTATCTGGAAGCAGATCATGGACGGCGCCTCCGCCAGCATGCCGTTCCGCGACTTCGCCGATCCCAGCGACAAGGTGCTCCACGGCGACCTTGTGTCGATCCCCAGCGTTACCGGACTGTCCCTGGGCGACGCCATGGCGGCCGTGTCCTCCGCCGGGTTCCAGCCCGTCGTTGGCAACGCCGTGGACTCCAGCATCGCTGTGGGTCTGGTCGTGGGCACCCAGCCCAGCTATCGGGCCCTTCGCGGCAGCACGGTCGTGGTCTACACGTCGACCGGGATTGCGCCACCGCCACCCACCACGGCGCCGCCAACTCCGCAACCCACCAAGACGAAGGGCCGTGGGAGGGGCTGACGGAAGGGAACGAAGCGCCGCGACGGACTCCCTTGACCTAGCCGTTACCTATCTCGCCGCGAGCGAGGCCTTGACGATCGCGGCGACGCGACCTCCTTCGGCTCGCCCAGCCACCAGCGCGGTGGCCGCCTTCATGACCAACCCCATCTGCGGCATACCGGTGGCACCCGTCTCAGTGATGGCCTGAGCGACCAGCGCCTGCAGCTCTTCGTCGGACAGCTGAGCAGGCAGGTAGGCCTCAAGGATGACCAGCTCCGCCTCCTCCTTGGCCGCGAGCTCCGGACGCTTCGCCTCGATGTATGCCTCCGCCGCCTCGCGCCGTTTCTTGGCCTCCTTGGCCAACACGTTGAGAACCTCGTCGTCGGACAGTTCACGCGCGGTCTTGCCCGACACCTCTTCGTTGGTGACGGCGGTCAGAGCCATCCGCAACGTCGCGGTTCGCACCTGGTCACGCTCACGCATCGACGTGTGCAGATCGGCGCGCAGGGTGGACTTCAGCTGTGCGATGCCCGGTTCAGTCATATTGGCAGTCTGGCACTGCCGGCCAAAGGGGTTTGCAAGGATGGGGTCCAATGAGCCTGTCGAGAAGAGCACTGCACACCGGCGCCTGCCTGACCGCTTTGGGCGCCGGCGGGCTGGCCTACGCATCGCTGATCGAGCGAAATGCCTTCACGTTGCGGCGGTTCAGCGTCCCGGTGCTGCCGCCCGGCGCGCCGTCGCTGCGGGTCCTGCATCTCTCGGACATTCACCTGGTCCCGCGACAGAAACGCAAGATCGAGTGGATCCGGTCGCTCGCCGACCTGGAACCCGACCTGGTGATCAACACCGGCGACAACTTCGGTGACCTCGAGGCCGTCCCCGCCGTATTGCGAGCGCTGGAGCCCCTGCTCGCGGTTCCTGGGGTGTTCGTGCTCGGCTCCAACGACTACTTCGCGCCGAGCCTGAAGAACCCGGCGCGGTATCTGACCAAGGCACATGATCGGATGTCCGAAAGCATTCCGCTGCCGACCGCCGACCTTGTGGAGGCCTTCGTCTCGGCGGGGTGGGTGGACCTCAGCAACGCTCGCACCACGCTGACGATCGGCGGACAGACGCTGGAGCTCGTGGGCGTCGACGACCCCCACCTCAAGTACGACCGGTATGCCGCGGTCGCCGGTCCCAGCGACCCCTCGGCGGCACTGACCGTGGGCGTCACCCACGCGCCATACACCCGGGTCCTGGACCCCATGACAGCCGACGGCGCGGGGCTCGTCATCGCCGGCCACACCCACGGCGGGCAGCTCTGTCTGCCGATGTACGGCACGTTGGTGACCAACTGTGACCTGGACCGGCGGCGCGCCAAGGGCGTCTCGCGATGGTGGCCGGGGGCCGGTTCCACGCCGTCCTCCGAAGCGCCCGCCGACGCAGCGTGGCTGCATGTCTCCGCCGGGCTCGGGACGTCGCCGTATGCACCTGTCCGATTCGCCTGCCGACCAGAGGCGACCTTGTTGACCCTGATCGGTCGGCCGGCCGAGAGCTGAGGTCCGGACCCGATTCGATGGTTGCTGCCCGGCTCGGCTAGTCTCGTGCATCGCTGACCGCATCACGTTTGTGGACGGCGGGCCACGGGGTGTGGCGCAGCTTGGTAGCGCGCTTCGTTCGGGACGAAGAGGCCGCAGGTTCAAATCCTGTCACCCCGACCACGTTTGTGCAGGTCAGCGACCTGCGGCGCGGCGTCTGAGGCCTTCCCGTTGGCCCGTACCGCAACGAAGTACCGCAACGGTGTTCATTTGAGGGACTCCCCAAGCCTCCGCAGCGCTTCGCTGGTGGCCGTCGAGCTGGCGTTCGCATAGATCTCCATCGTCATCGACACGTCGGCGTGACGCAGGATCCGCATGATCACCCGTGGATGAACTTCCAGATCGACCAGCAGAGTGGCGCACGTCCGCCTCGCGTCGTGAACCGTCATGTGACGGACACCGGCCTGTGCGCATCGAGCAGTAAAACGCCGGTTGAGGGTCCGCGGATCGACAGGCGTCCCGTACTTACCGGTGAACACAAAGTGTGGACCCGTCGGCAGCCCCCGCCAGACCTCGCCCGCCTCCGCCTTGTCCTTCCCCTGCTCTGCTCGACGCAGTTCTAACGCGGCCGCAACCAGGTCCGGGATCGGCAGCGTTCCATCCGAGGCCGCAGTCTTGGTCTCCCGCAGGAGCAGCTCACGACGGACTCGTTGCAGCTGCTGGTCGATGGTCAGCTCACGTGCCTGCATGTTCACCGCCGACCAGCTCAGCCCAAGCACCTCGCCCTTGCGCAGGCCCAGCACCAGAACAAGGACGAACACCGCATAGAACGAGTCATCATCGTTGCGAGCGGACTCCAGGAACCGCCGAGCCTCCTCACTCGACCACGGCACGATCTTGCGCGGCCTCAACCGGGGAGCCCTGACCATCGTGGCGACGTTACGACTGACCAGCTCCTCGGTTATCGCACTCGACAGAGCCGACCGCAACACCCCACGAAGATCTTTGATGGTCCTGCCCGATGGATAGCTGCGGCAGCACTCGCCCTTGGCGCAGCATTTGGCCCGGGCCGGATCACGAGCCGCACGCTTGGCGTCTTTACCCTGGGCGCAGCACTGACACCGTGATTGAAGCTTGTTCAGCCAGGACTGGACGTCGCTGACCCGCAGCCGATCGAGCCTGATCTTCCCGATGCCCGGATCGAGATACCAGCGCACATGACTCTCATAGGTCGCGTACGTCAGAGGCGCCAGGTTCGGCGCCACGGTCTCCGCAAGCCACCGGTACAGGTATTGCCCAACCGTCGGAATCTTGGTGACCATCGGCCCACGCTGGGCCTCCCCCGTCATCGCGAGCCACTTGGCGTGGGTTTCTTCCCAGGTCTTGCCATACACCCACCTGCGTTGCCGTCGACCCGTTGGCGACGTGACCCACACGTGTGCAGCAAAACCATTGCGGTACGGGTAGATCGAGCCCTCACCGTTATGTCGCTTGGTCATGCGAGTAACTCGGATGCCTCATCGGCCCGTTTCGCGATGTACTCGTCCACCCACTCCGGCAGGATCCGACGCGAGCCTCCGTCCTTCAGCGAACGAAGGTCCCCGTGGATGACGAGCATTCGGACCTTGCTCTGGCCGTATCCGAGCATCTCGGCCACTTCCTTTGTGCTGTACCACTTCTTGACCATCACTGCTCCTCGAACCACTCAGACTTCGAGATGACTATCAACTAGATGCCGCCGATGTGCAGGTTGGCCGCGACGCTCGGAAGGTGATCCATGCTCACCCACGACAGCAGGCACCGCGGCCTCGCTCGACACCGCTCATCGAAGTTCACCGTCCTGTCCGAATCGGGCTAAGAGTGAGGGCGGCCCATCGCGCAAGTGAGGACACTCGCGCCTCAAGCCGTCCCGTATCCAGGTTGTTCAACTCTTGGGGAATGGCCGCAAGAGTGTGAGCAGCCTGCTCGAGCGCGGCCGCGATGTCGTTGCCAGGCAGGAGTTCGGTCGGCTCGGCGCCTTCACCGAGCGCGTCGAGGATGTCGCGCTGGACCAGGTATGCCTCGGTCCCAATGCGGTGGAGATCCCACTTTGCCGGGGAGGGGATGTCGTTGGTCCACGCGGCCTCAACGACTGAGTGCAGCTGATTGGCTGCCTTCCTCAACAGTTGTCCGGTCGGCGTTTCGGGCTTGATCATCGCCACTTCACCCTCTGTCTCTTCGGTCGAGCAGCCTGGACTGCTCGTCGTTGCAACCCCTAAGGAGCGGATGGCTTGTGGGCGGTCATTGCGGCCTGAAGTGTCACTACGGTCGGGCAACACGGGGTACCTCCTGAGCCATATGCGTGGGCTCCTCGTGTCGGCGGCTGCGGGGTGCGGTCGGCTCCTGCCCTGATCCCGGGGCTCTGTCTTGGGTAACGCGGTCGAGGCAGGCGGCGGCTGACATGGCGTTGCCGGCTGTCTGAACGAGGGTGTCGGTGGCGTCGACGAGTCCGGCACGGACGGGTTCGGGGATGGTCACCGGGCGGTTGGCGAAGACGTCGCCAGGTGCAACCCAAACGACGTCTTCGCCTCGCTGACCGTGGTCGGCGGCGCCGTCGACCTCGGCGTTGGCCCGGTGGGACATGGCTCTGGCCGGGCCGGTGAGGTTGGTGTCCTGGGCGGCGACGTCGCGGATCACGCAGGCGACTTCGACAGCACTGGACAGGGCCTGTTGGAGGTGCTGGGCGGCTTCGCCCAGGTCGACGCGACCGGCCATCACGTCTGGCCGAGCCCAGGTGGTCTTGTCATGGGCGATCTCTCGGACGGCGGCGCGAAGCTCGTTGGCTGCCGCGACCAAGTCCATGTCGGTGCGGTCGGCGGGGCTGGTCATCTCGGCCCAGCGGCCTGCGACGTGGGTCCAGTTCTCCTGGGTGGCGTCGAGGGTGGGGGCGAGGCGGTGCTCGTAGGCGTGCGTGTCGACGTGGCCGGTGCGGGCGCCCGCCTGGAGGATCGCGCCTGCAGCGGTGGCGATGCCGGCCTGGGTTCGGCTGACCAGGAGCAGGTTGGCCGCGGTGGGGCTGGCGGCCAACGTGCGGTGGGCCTGAATGTCCCAGCCGATGAGGGCCTGCTGGAGCCGTTCGGCGCCGTAGGGTCCGCGCACATGTTCGCCCTGAGCCGCACGGGCGTACCGGTTACCGACGTAGGCGCCCGCGAGCTGCTCGAAGGCGGCCAGCCTTTTGACGGCGTCCTGCCCTCGGGGCACGCCGCGGCTCTCCTGGCTTGTTTTCCCGCGAGTAGACAGTTCCACGTCGCGCACATGGTGTCGTGCCGCGACGCCCACGCCGTGGGCGCCGACGTAGAGGGTGTGCATGATCCGCATCCGGGCGGCGTCAAGGTCTGCGCGGACCTCGGGGTCCGACGGTCGGATGTGGCCGCCTCGGCGGCCGATGAGGTCAGCGGCTCTGGTGAGCGTCTCGGCTACGTGGAGCAGCCGCTCGTCGGCGGGGCCGTCGCCGGGCCAGCCCTGCCGGACCTGGGTGCGGTGCATTGCCTGGCTCATTGACTCCAGCCGCGCCATGGTGGCGCCGTCGATCGGGCTGGAGCCACCCCCGACGGGCGGGGGAAGGGTGGCCCAGAGTTCGGAGGCGGACTGGACGACCTCGCCCCAGGTGCGCAGCATCGCGGGCGCGTCCTCGCTGGTGACGTCCATGAGGACCTGACGCGTGGTGAAGTCGGCATCGAGCAGCAGTTCGCCGACGCTGCGCGCGTCCTGCCGATTCACGGCGTGGCCTCACGCACGAGGTCGCAGATGGCCACGACAAGCGGCGAGATCCCGGCCATCCGATCGACGACTGGGATGCTGCGGGTCAGCTCCTCGGCGGAGCGCAGCAGCTGCGCGATGTCGTCCTGTGCCGGGTGTTGCCCCTCCGGGTCTGCATCAGCTGGCAGCATGGCCGCCACCTGACATGAAGCGGTGTGGATCCCCAGGCCCAGCAGATGTAGATGCGAACGGGGCCCCTCAGCCTCGGCCCTCGCCCACGCGCAGACCGCAGCGTGGCGCAGCAGCCGCGCGACCGCGGCCAGGGTCGCCCACTCGTCTTGGTCGATCGTTTGGTTCGTCATCACGTGCCCAGTTCCTTGTCTCGCGCGGGTCTTCCTACCCATCCAGCCATCCCTGCCCGTCTTGATGCAGGCCTCGGTCTGCGGCTGTGGATAACTTGTCGCCGTGTCGGAGGGTGGGCTCAGACTTGACCTCAAAGCCCCTAAGGGCGGTTCCGGCCGTTGGCGTCTACAGGTCGCCCGAATTGAGCCAGTCGCACTAGTGGCTTCGCTGAAGGAGGGCTATGGCACGTTCACCGGGTATGTCGCAGGGGCTGGCCCGTCGCCACGGCGAGGTAGCCGGTTGATGTGAGGGCGGCCGCACCCGGGCGGCCGGGTTGTGGGTTCACGGATCGCCTATGATCGCCTGAGAGCCTCAGGGTGACCGGCCGGCACCATGCAAGGCCGGGATGTTTGCAGTGGGAGGTCTCGGAGCCCAGCCGGTACCCGGTCCGTGATCCGGTTACTTGAGGGTCCGGCCCAGCCGCGTTCCACCGTCCCGTTTCGCCCGACGGTGCGGCGTAAGCGTCAACGGTTCGAACGACCGAGAAGGAGCCACGCAATGGCGACGAAGAACACCGCAACGTTGAGCAGGCTGGGTGCTACTGGTCAGACAGTCGCGGACCCCGCTGAGGACATCCGTGGCAGGAGAGTAAAGGACAAGGACGGAGACGACATCGGGAAGGTGGCTGACCTGTTGATCGACGACCAGGACCGCAAGGTGCGTTTCCTGCGAGTGGAGCACGGGGGGATCCTCGGTTTCGGCGCCACCGCATCGTTCATCCCCGTCGACGCCATCAGCCGGATCACCGATGACGACGTCTACATCACCCAGCCCCGCCAGCATGTGGCTGACGCACCCGGCTACGACCCTGACCTCGAGGACGAGATGGACTACTACGGCAATATCTACGGTTACTACGGTTACATGCCGTTCTGGGGCGGCGGCTACATCTACCCGACCTATCCCCACTACCGGTAGCTTGCCCGGGCATCGTCGGCGGACCAAGTCCATCGCGTGACGCCAGGCTCAACGTCGCGCTGCTGTCGATGCACCTTCGGATCGAACACCGCGTCTCAGACCCCGAAGCCGCCCGCAGCACCCTCGTCATCGGCGCCACATAACCCCGAAAGAAGACCGCCACTTACGGCCTAAGGTCACAGGCATGCTCCCGGCGTCAGTCCGCAGTCCGCGCCGGCCGTATTTGGAGACAGTGCCCCTTGAGACCGCTGTTCGAGTGAGTATCTGCTTGCCTCCGGCGCTATTGTTCGCGCACGTGTTCGAACGAGTTCGTGTCTGGGTCGGACCTGCAGCTGCTGCGCGCGGTCGCCGCCGGCCAGGTGCATCTGACCGCGGCCGAGCGGCCGATCAGCATGCCGCGGGGGCGGCGACTGCTGGGCAAGGCGGTGCCCTTCCGATGCCGACGCCGGCGCGTTTGCGGTCGAGTCGATCCGCCGCGCGAGCCAAACGGTCACCTCCAACAAGGCCTTCGGATGGTGGGGCGAGGAGCGGCAACCACAGCAGAGCAGGACGGAACCCTCCCCTAGGAGGCAACGAACCCATCCGGTCGCGCTGAGCTACTCCCCCACGCCAGAGGGAATCGCGTCGGTCAAATGCCGGCTAGGAAGACCGCGCTCAGCCAGGCGCCGTGATGAGCATCGAGACTCGCGGCGAGGCCGGGCGTGTCGGCCTCCGCGCTACGGAATGCTTTATCCAATAAGGGTTTACACAATCACCAAAGTCTCCTCGTGATCTGCCGCGACGCGTCTCGTTTGACTGATGAGTCGACAACGTGAAGCGTGGGAACGGACGGCGCGGCGAGCTGGCAGGTCGTTCTGGGTTGTCGAGCCGTACTGAAAGACCACGAGAAGATGAGGAGTACGTCATGCTGACCGTGACCGAAAACGCTGTAACCGAGATCCGCAACTTGACCGACCAGCCGCAGGCACCCGAAGGCGGTGGAGTGCGCATCGCCACCGATCCGACTGCCGGCTCCCTGACGTTGAGACTGGCCGCCACGCCTGCCGAGGATGACACGGTCCTCGATGCCGACGGAGCGCGCTTGTTCCTAGGCTCCAGCGCCACTGCGCGGCTCGACGACAAGACGCTCGACGCCGTAACGGACCCGAGCGGACAGGTTCAGTTCGAGTTCGCCGAACAGCCAACCTGAGCACGACCGAACGAGAAGGGAGCCCGGTGATGGGCTGGTTCGACAAGCTGAAGAACAAGAAGGACGAGGCCAAGGGCGCAGCCAAAGAGCACCTTGGCCAGGGCACAGACGACGAGCAGATGGAGCGCGAAGGCCAGACCGATCAGAGCGTGAGCAACATCAAGCAGGCCGGCGAAAAGGTCAAGGACGTCCAGAAAGGGATACATGGAAGCGAGTGTTGAGTTCGAGGACGACAACGGGAGGGTGGTCAATTACGTGCGCCACGCCAACGGCGGCGGGCTGGTCTCACCGCGGGCGCGGGTGCACGAGGGTGCGATGGTGGCCTCGACGGCCTACGTGGAAGCCGGTGCGCAGGTGGGCGACCGCTCTCGGATCGGCGCGGGCAGCTGGCTGGATCTCGACGTGATCGTCGGGGAGGACGTCGTGGTCGCCGGGAACGTCCACCTCGGCCCGCGCACGCGCGCGGAGGACGGGACGTGGATAGGCACGGGAGCACGGGTCGGATCCGACGTCGTGATCGCGCGCGGTGCGCGGATAGCGCCCGATGCCGTCGTCCGGGACGCAGCCGTCGTACGTCGGCGCGCAGGCTCCGGCCGCTCGGACTTCAGGATCGCGGCGTAGACCGGGTTGTGCCCATTCGAGCAGGGCTGGCTAGTCAAGCGGTGGTGACGCCGACCAGATCGTCATAAGCCGATCCGCTTGCGAAGACAATAGGCCCGGCGGCCCGAGGCACTCAGTCAGTCGGACAGAGCCTCGCAGGCCAGCGACCAGAACCCCTCGGCCGGGCCGACGAACGCAAACGGGAGCGACTGGACCATGAAGATGCCCAGCGTCTCCGTGACGGGATCGACCCAGAACCGGGTGCCCCAGGAACCGGCCCAGCCATACGTGCCTGCCGATCCCGGCATCCTCGGCGCGGGCGGCTCGATGCTGACCCCCACGCCGAGGCCGTATCCCTCACCCTCCGAGACGTAGCCCCAGATCACGATCGGGCAGAGCGGCGAGGAAACGTGGTTGCGGGTCATCAGCGCGACCGTCTCCGGCTTCAACAGCCGGACGCCGTCGAAGTCACCGCGGCGCAGGAGCATCCGGGTGAAGCGCAGGTAATCGAGTGCGGTCGAGGCGAGGCCCCCTGAGCCGGTCACGAGCGGGACGCGCCCCGTGATCTCCCGGGTGTCCTCGTCGTCCTCCCGGTGGAGCGCGCCGACCTCCGACGTGTACACGGCTGCAAGCCGCTGCGCCTTGTCCGGCGGCACCCAGTACCCGGTGTCGACCATGCCGAGGGGCCTGAAGACCGCCGACGCGAGGTACGCATCGAGCGGCCGGTCCGCGATGACCTCGATGACCCGGCCGAGGACGGACAGCGACGAGCCATACCGCCAGCCTTCCCCTGGCTGATGCACGAGCGGGTGTGCGGCGAGTCGGCGCATGAGCTCGTCCGATCCGTAGCGCATGTCGCCGAGGTTGTCGAAGTCGTCCTCGAGCGCCGGGTCCGGAGCGTCGGAGTCGATGCCCGACATGTTCGTGAAGAGGTCGTGGACCGTGATCGGCCGGGCGAGAGGTGCGAGCACCACGCGCCCGTCCTCGACGCGGTCGAAGACCTCCACGTCGGCGAACTCGGGGATGTAGCGCGAGACCGGGTCGTCGAGTCGCAGCTTGCCGGCTTCGACCAGCATCAGCGCGCCGACGCTGGTGATCGGCTTGGTCATCGAGGCGATGCGGAAGATCGTGTCCGGCTCCATCGGCAGGCCGGCTTCGACGTCGCGCTGGCCGACGCAGGCGAGCTGGGCCACCTGGTCATGTCGCGCCACCAGCATGACGGCCCCGGCGATCTCGCCTCGCTCAACGCAAGCAGCGACGTACGCGCAGGCGCGCTCAAGCCCTGGGCTCGACAGGCCCACGTCCTCGGGGGTCGTATGCATTGCAGCAGCATAGCCATGCTCAAGCCACGGGAATTGGGGCTCCCGGAGCGACGTGCTCAAGGGGTCAGGGCCCTGGAGTGAGGGAAGACACCCAGCCAGGGTGTCATCCTGCGATCGCAACCGAGTTGCTGGAGCGGGACGCAACCGTGCTGCCCACCGTCATGATCGCGGGCCTGTCCCATGCCGGATGGGCGCAAGCGTTGACGGTATGGACCCACAAGCGCCGAGCTCCACGATGTGAAGTGAAGCCAACCCCGGAGCGGGCGGAACAACTTCGGAACTAGCCCACTACCGAGCGTTGGGACCGGGACGAACGGACAGACTCAACCACCGGACACTGCTGCCGCTAGCCCGACGAGATTCCCGCACATCGATCCCGTTACGAACACCTGGCTGCCAGGGTCCTTCGTGACGACCGCTCGAAATGCGGCTATGAGCGGACGTTGTCTTGCTCCGATTCGTCGCCCAGAGTAGGAAGGAATCATGGGAAGGCAGGCAGCGACCGTGCTTTACGTGCTCGCGATGGTAGTCGTCGTGGTTGGCGTGGACGTCCTGTTCTTCAGGGACCACTTCTGGGAGCGGCTGATGGCCAACGTCGGGATCGTCCTGGTGTTCGGGGCGTTCTATTTCAGGTTCCTGAAGCATTTGTGAGCGCAGCCCCCGGAGAGCGGTCCATCCAGCTCAGTCTTTCGCCTACGGGCACGCGAGGAGGCTGCGCTGACCTCGCACAAACAGGTCCTCGTCGTTCGGTAGCCCGATCCAGGTGCGGGGACATCGGGCTACCCATCGGAATCGGTCTCGTGGTTGGCAGTCTCCTCGATCCAGTCGATCGCGGCATCGGAGAGCAAGAACCCGTCTGGGCCGTTGTCGCCGATCGATGAGGTATCGGACGTCACATCGCCGCCGGCCTCTGCGATCTGCCCCAATACGGTGGTCGGCACGACGTCACCGTTGTTCGCAATCAACCACTCCTGGGTCGCGGGATCCAACTTCGGCCACCACTCTTCGATCCTCATGCGCTGAGCCTGCCACTCTTTGCGAAAATCGCCCACAGGATCGGCCACTGACCCCGTCCGTATCCCGATCTGCTCACGGACCATCGGTTGAAGAGTTGGTCGGGAGGGCTGAAGGGAAGGCGTCCCGGTAGGACCGCCGCAGACCGGCCCGAGTCTCGACACTCTCCGCCGCCAACATCGCCCTGCCGATCGCGCGGGTGAAGCAGTCCCCGGCCGCATCCAGCAATGCGTGGAATGCCAACGGATCCGGCGCGTCACGGTCCCCCGTAGCCAAGGTGAACACGGTGTCGCCGTCGAACATGGTGTGCACCGGGCGGATGGCGCGGGCCATGCCGTCGTGGGCGATGCCCGACACCTTGGCGCACTGCGCCTTGGTCAGGTTCGCGTCGGTGGCCACGACGCCGATGGTGGTGGCAAACGCGGACCGTGGGCGGTCCGGGATGGCGTCCATGTCAGCGGCGGCGCGCGCGGCCGCGACCTCGTCGGCGTCGGGGAGCCGGAGGGCGGTGAACTCCCCCGGCAGACCGAACCGGGCGGCATACAGCTCACCGGTGAGGGGGTCGACGCACGAACCGGAAGAGTTGACGACCGCGAGCGCGGCCACCGTCGTACCATCGGCGAGCACCACGCTGGCCGAACCCACCGCGCCCTTGAGCCCTCCGGCGATGGCGCCAGTTCCAGCTCCCACCACCCCCATCAACGGCGCGCGCGATATCGTGGAAAGTGCTGCGTCGTAAGCCTCACGGCCCATGGCAGCCCCAGGATGCTTGGTGAAGTCGCCGCCGCGGCCGAGGTCGAAGATGACCGCGCCCGGCACGATCGGAACGACCTCACCCGGTGTGCCCGTCGGGTAGCCAACCCCGGCCTCGAAGAGCCGCTGCATCACGCCGTCGGCGGCGGCGAGCCCGAACGAGCTCCCGCCCGACAGGACCACGGCGTGGACCCTGTCGACCATGTTGCGTGGGTCCAGCACGTCGGTCTCGCGGGTGCCAGGTCCACCTCCGCGGACGTCAACCCCAGCAACCGCACCGCCGTCGGGAGCAAGGACCACCGTGGTGCCGGACAGCCACCCGGAGCCGTGACGGTCGGCATGCCCCACCCGGATGCCGGCCACGTCGATCAGGCTGTTGGTCGGCCCCGAGGCATTCGGAACGCCGCGAGAACAGCAGTGATGACCGACCTGCGGCCGGGGCCGACCCCTGAGGGAACCACGGCGGGGTTGTTACTGACCTCGACGATCGCGATATCACCGGGCCCTACAAGATGGGCGGCGGCGCCGTTGATGCAGATCAGCCCGCTCCCGGCCTCGCCCGCGATGACGTACGGCGTCAGCTGTTTGCCGGGGGTGACGTAAACGACGTTCAACCGCTCATCGGGCAGCAGACGGCCGTCCTCGAGAAAGGCCCGGTCGATCGATACCGAGCCGACGGTGTTCAGAGCTCGAGTGGCCGTCACCCGGTGGAACTTGGCGTAGCGCATGGTGTGCTGCACGGCGATGTCCTTCAGCTCAGAGGCACAAGAGTCTCAGGATCCCTGCGGGCTATCAAGGCATGGGGCCCGCTGGTAGCGCCAGTCCCCACGGTGGCGGCAAGACCTCCCCGGACGTGCAGGAACACGAGCAGGATGTCCGGGGCGCCCTCTCGCACGAAGAGTGCCGTCCGGTCCTGTGCCGCCAAATCCGGACTTACGTCGCGCCACTTGCCGATCTCACTGACCTCAGCAACGAGACGACGTGTTGAAACGGACCTCTGCCGGCTACGGGCGCTTTCGCTGACGTTCCAGCAAG
Source organism: Dermatophilaceae bacterium (assembly GCA_035654835.1). Classification (GTDB taxonomy): domain Bacteria; phylum Actinomycetota; class Actinomycetes; order Actinomycetales; family Dermatophilaceae; genus UBA4719. The sequence continues at coordinate 22,183 of DASRVZ010000029.1, forward strand.
CATCCACGGGCTGAAATCCGTCGCATGACAGGATCCACCTTCGCGACGCCGCCCGTTCCCTCGTTGCTGCCTGGAGCTGTCCGCTGGACTGTCAGGTCTGCCGTCTC
>DASRVZ010000030.1:0-59029 GCA_035654835.1 Dermatophilaceae bacterium
GCCTTCTCAGAGCCTGCGACAGGACGCCTATGCGGGGTCTCTACTGGGCCGAAGCGTTGCATCATTCTGGGCTATGACTGCATGCTCATCAAGCATGTGAGGTCGTGTTTTCTCGACCGCCCACCGTCCCGACTGCGGAACGGCAACCGGCGATCCGAGACCAGCCCTCGGCCGCCGAGCCCTGTGGCGGGGTCTGCTCGCCGTATGCCCCGCCCGCGCTGTTCACCGGGAGCCGGGCGCTCTACGACACGCCGAGTTCGACCTCTCGACGGTTGACTTCCCCAACTGAAGGGGATTCACGTAGGGCGGGGGATCCGGCTGAGCGGTGACTTGGTTGATCAGCAGCGGGCCGCGCCATTCGACGCACCCATAGTCGGTACTGGCCACTGCTCGGCGAAGTCCGGGGGAGAAGCGCTGACGTAGTGCTTGCCCCAGGTACGTCTCTCACTTGGTCTCTCCCGTCGCGAGGGCCGAGAGCCGTTGTGCGATCTGGGCATCCCGACCCTCGGCGGCATGCTGGTAACGCAGCGCAGCGGTCGGGGTGGAGTGTCCGAGACGGCCCATCAGCTCGGCCAGAGTGGCGCCCGTAGAGGCTGCCAGAACGGCCCCGGTGTGGCGTAGGTCGTGCCAGCGCAGGTCCGGTCGGCCGATTTTGTCGCGCGCCGGATAGAAAGCCTTCACGAGGGTGGACTGGGCCAGGTTGCCACCGTGCCGAGCCGGGAACAGGAGACCTTCCTTGCCGCCTGTGATGCTCATGCTCATGTGGTCCTTGAGCATGGGGATCAGGTGCGGCGGGATCGCCACGTCGCGGATGCCGGCGTCAGATTTCGGTGTGCCGATGATGACCTGACCGTCCGCGCGAACGACGCCGCGACGAACGTGGATCACTCCGGCCTTGAGGTCGATGTCCTTGCGGCGCAACTCGGCCAACTCCCCGAACCGCAGGGCGCACCACGCGGCGAGCAGCGTCATCGGCCGGTACTTTGCAGGCATCGCGGCCACCAGTGCCTCGAGCTCGGTCAGGGACAGCGGCTTGGTCTGGTGGAGGCGCTTGGCGGTTCCTGCGCCCCTGATGTGGCAGGGGTTGACCGGGACGAGGTTGTCGTCGACGGCGGTCGACAGGATGGCCCGTAGGAGCCCGTAGGCATGTGCTCTGGTGGTGGCGAGTTTCTTGTCGAGGCTGTTGTGCCAGTCGCGCACCATCTCGGGGCGGATGTCCTTGACAGGAACTAAGTCCCACGGCTTGAGCTGGTTGTCGAGTAGCGACTGGTAGTGAGACCGGGTGCGCGGTTTGAGGTCGCGGCCCTCGAGCCAGACGGCGGCATACGTGGCGAACGTCGCAGGTTTGTTGGCCTCGGCCAAGGCACGCCGCAACTTCGGGGGAGTCCAGGTGTCAGCGGCGATGAGGCGGCGTTCGTCAGTGAGCCAGCCTTCGGCGTCGACCTTGGTGTCGAACGTGCTCGGGGCGTAGTGCAAGGCGATGTCGGGGCCGGTGTAGAACGCCTGCCAGCGTCTTGAGGGGAGGCGGCGCATCTGTCCGAACCCTCGTTTCTGGTGGGGTTTCTGGGAAGTCATCACTGTCGCCTTTCGCCATGCTCACCGTGCAGGATACGTGCAGGATCAACGTACATCTGGGACTAGTTATGTCCACTCGTGACACGCGTTACTGGGACGAATATCCGCAGGTCAGAGGCCTATAGTGCACAGGGTCCCGGAAAGGTCGCCTGGTAGGGCTGTGACCTGCAGGTTTGTTGTGGTGTGACCGGCGTGGCGTGTGTGACGAGTGTGGCCCGAGAGGTTGAGATGGGAGTTCTTGTGCTCGCCGTCTCAAGCAAGGACCACACCCGCCGATGTCATCGTCTCCGAAAGCGCCGTCTGCTGCCCAATCGGGGCGGACCAGTGAGTTGCTGGATCTGCTCGCGACGGTGCCCGACCCGCGTGATCCGCGCGGGGTGCGCTACCCCCTGGCTGGGGTCCTGGCGGTCGCGGTCGGCGCGGTGCTGGCCGGTGCCCGTTCGTTCGCCGCGATCGGCGACTGGGCCGCGGATCTTGCCAGCCAGCAGCTGTCCCGGCTCGGGTTGGGGGCGGCACCGGAGGAGTCGACCCTGCGCAAGCTGTTCGCGCGCCTGGACGCGGACGCACTGGATGGGGTGCTCGGGGCGTGGCTGTGGACCCGCACCGTTCTCGTTGACGGCCGCCGGGTGATCGCCATCGACGGCAAGACGGTACGCGGGGCCCGCACCCGCCCCGACGGGACGGCGCCGCACCTGGTCGCCGCGTTCGACCATGTCGCCGGGGCCGTGCTCGGACAGCTCGCGGTCGCCGACAAGAGCAACGAGATCCCTTGCGTGCGTGACCTTCTCGCGTGTTTCGACCTGACCGGTGTGGTGGCCACGATGGACGCCATGCACACCCAGACGGAGACCGCGACCGCGATTACCAACGCGGGCGGGGACTACGTGTTCACGGTCAAGGGCAACACCCCGACCCTGCGTCGCAAGCTCAAGGCCCTGCCGTGGAAGGACATGCCCGCCCACTCGGTGACCGAGACCGGGCACGGCAAACGGATCACCCGCACCATCACGGTCGCGGCCGTCCCGGACTGGATCGACTTCCCCGGCGCGGCACAGGTCGCCCAAGTCCGCCGGACCGTCACCACCAAAGGCAAGAAGACCGTTGAGGTGGTCTACCTGATCACCTCCGCCGAGCCGGTCAGCGCGCCCCCGGCCACCCTCGCCGCGTGGGTGCAAGGCCATTGGTCGATCGAGAACCAGCTCCACTACGTGCGCGACGTGACGCTCGGAGAGGACATCTCCCAGGTCCGCACCGGGCAAGCGCCTCGGGTCATGGCAACCCTGAGGAACACCGCCATCAGCCTGCTCCGTCTGGCCGGCTGGGACAACATCGCCAAGGCCCTACGACATCACTCCCACGACCCAGAACGAGCCCTCACATGCCTGCTGACCTGCTAAGTCGTGACCTTTCCGGGACCCTGCTATAGTGCAGGTCAGAGGGCGTGGGCGAAATGTCCAATGATTCTGTTTCGATCCCAGTACCGCCCACGAGCACCAAATGGCCCCTGACCTGCGGAAACGCGGATCGGGGGCCTTCGTCATTCGCGCAGGCAGTATCCGTGGTCGGCCCGCGCAGCTTGGATCAGGTGCGGGGGAAGATGGTGCTCAACATGGCGATCATTGTTCGGGGGAGCTGGGCCATGACGGCGACCATGATGACGATGCAAATCAGAGCGACCATCAGGCTGAAGTCAACAAAGGTGAGGCCACGGTCGGGATGGCCGGGGTTCTGACGATTCGCCCGGAACGTGATGATTCGTGACAACAAGGAGTGCCTCGCAACAGATAGCTGCTCACCGGAACGGCGAACACCTCTGTCAACTATGTGCGTCACGTCGTAGAACCGACACCACACCATGTACGAGATCCGCCCACGCCAAATGGCTGGTGACAGATCGCTCTATCTACGGTGTGAGGCGGGCGCTGCTCCCTCAGTTCAGCCTTGCGTTCCTCTCGCATCTCAGCGAGCAGGAATCCGGCGCGAGGGGCCAACAGGTCCACGCGCTGTCTGTGCGGTGTTTCATGGAATCCGCAACGAGACATCTCCTGCCGTCGATGATCTCAGAGGGCACTCCCGCCCCGTACCCAGCCGCGTCCACAGCCGCGGCCCGCACCACGTCCGGGGACATGTCCATCCCCAGGGCCAACGCCGCGAGGGTCGACACCTGGGGTGCCTGCTGCCAACTCGGTTTCGTCGCGAGCGAGTGGACGGTCGACCTCGGCAGCGGACGGTTGGACACAGATCCGCGGCGGCCGATGGACGCGTAGGACTCGCCAGGGTTGTCGGCGAGATAACCGGCGATGAGTTTCCGTAGGGCGTTCATGGATCGCAGTCTGTCCCCTCTATCGGAACGAATGGAGCCGTGGGAAGTACTTGGGTGAACGCGGCAGCGCCCGCCTATCCCTGCGTGCGAGCGCCGCCGCAACTCAACAATAAAGTCGGCGACGTGGCTCGGCTATCCGCCGAAAGGCTTTCGGCCATCCTCCGAAAGGCTTCTGGCCATCCTCCGAACGATTGAGGCATCCCCAGGCGAGCGCTGTCAGGCTTATTTCATGCCTTCCCGTCGCACTCCGGAGTATGAGGTAGCGCGACGTCGACTGATCGCAGCCCGGTACGTTCGCTCCGATGCGCCACGGATCCGGGTGAGGTTGCCCCGTGACCCGTTTGTGTCCGCAGGCTAGCCGCGGCCGCGGTCCAAGCCGCTGACGACACAACGATCCGCGCCATGCTTTACGCCCCTACTGCTGGGCGTGTCGGGCGTTTGGGCAGACTCGCTCGTCCGCACGCCGTACATTCAGGAGCCGCCGACGTCATCTTCGAGGAGGGAACGTGTTGCAACGCTCCGCTCGAACCTGTCACCGGTTGCCGGCCTTCTGGTTGGAGGCCCTGGTACTGGCGGTCGGCTACACCCTGTACCAGTTCGTCCAGATCCTTGTCGTCGGATCGCGCCGGTCGGCGGTCGACCGCGCCACCTGGCTGTGGTCGACCGAGCAGCTCCTGCACGTCGACCCCGAGGTCTGGCTGAACCATTTCGTAGCTCAGCATTATGGGCTCGTCGTCGTGACCGGCCTCTACTACGGCATCCTCCACTTCGCGGTCACCCCATTGGTGCTCGTGTGGCTACGCTCGCGCCGGCCCGACAGCTATGCACCCGTTCGCAACACCCTTGTCGGCGCCAGCGTGGCGGCGCTGTTCGCGTACTGGCTGATACCGCTCGCACCGCCCCGGCTATCGGTGCCGGCGGTGATCGACACCATGAAGCTCAACGAAATCCTTTCTGCCGGCAGCCCGTCGGGGCTGGCTGCCCTGTCCAACCAGTACGCCGCGATGCCGAGCCTGCACGTAGCCTGGGCGGTGTGGGTGGCGCTCGCAGTCGCCGTCGCGTTCCCCACCTCGCAGGCCCGCCACCTCGCCTGGGCCTACCCCGTCTCGACCACGGTGATCGTGATGGCAACGGGACACCACTTCCTCGCCGATGCCGTGGCTGCAGCCCTACTCGTGTGGGTAGCCTGGGCCGTCAGCCGCGCTCTGGGCGCGCGCGTCCCGGGCGGCCGACTCGCGTACCCTGACCCTGCAGCTGCTTCAGCCGACTGAACGTAGGTGATGTTTCAGGGATGGCACCCTCGATCCGTCTGTCGATACCCTAGGGGGTATGGTACGCGGATCGGAAGGTGACGGCTTCCCTGGATCTTGCTTGGCGAGCCCGGAAGGACCTTCGCCCCTGTGAAGAGTGGCATCGAAGAGCGAGGCTGGCACTGAAGGCTTTGACGAGGGCAACGGCAAGAAAGAGGACATGTACCAGATACTGAGCAAGGTCGACTATTCAGATGACGTGTTCATGCAGGTCATCGAGGCTCCGGCGGTCGCCGCAGCGTGCCAGGCGGGACAGTTCATCATCCTGATGATCCACGAAGAGGGCGAGAGGATCCCGCTCACCATCGCCGATTTCGACCGCGAGGCAGGCACGATCACCATCGTGGTCCAGGCGGTCGGCACGTCGACGCGGCATCTGCAGACGCTGGGCAAGGGCGACTCGCTCACCAGCTTCATCGGTCCACTGGGCCAGCCGAGCGAGATCGAGAAGGTGGGCACGGTCATCTGCGCCGGCGGCGGGGTCGGCGTGGCGCCGATCTATCCGATCGCCAGGGCGCTCAAGGAAGCCGGCAACGAGGTCATCTGCATCATGGCCGCACGCAACGAGAGCCTGCTGTTCTGGGAGGACAAGTTGCGGGAGGTCAGTGACGAGCTCATCGTCACGACCGATGACGGCAGCCGTGGCCGCAAGTGCCTGGTCACCGAGCCGCTCAAGGAGCTCTGTGAAGCCGGCGGCATCGACCTCGTCTATGCCATCGGGCCAGGCGTCATGATGAAGTTCTGTGCGAAGACCACGGAGGCGTATGGCGTGAAGACGCTCGTCAGCCTCAACTCGATCATGGTCGACGGAACCGGCATGTGTGGCGGCTGCCGGGTCAGCGTCGGAGGCGAGACCAAGTTTGTCTGCGTGGACGGGCCGGAGTTCGACGGGCACAAGGTCGACTTCGATCTGCTGATGTCCCGCCAGCGGCAGTACCTCAAGCAGGAGAAGGCTTCGTTGGACGCCTATCTGTCCCACGCGACTGTGCCGGATGAGCCTGTGCCGGATGAGCCTGTGCCGGGTGAGCCTGTGCCGGATGCGACTGCGTGCAACAGGGCGGTGACTGCAGGTGTCTGACGTCACGAAGACCGTCCACGGCGACCGTCCGGCGAGGAAGCCAAAGGCGCCGAAGATACCCCGCACGGATATGCCCTGCCAGCCCGCGAAGCAGCGGGCGGTCAACTTCGAGGAAGTGACTCTGGGCTACGACGCGGACATGGCCATGCTCGAGGCCAGTCGGTGCCTGCTGTGCAAGAAGCCCAAATGCGTCCTCGGTTGCCCCGTGGGCATCGACATCCCCGCTGTCGTCAGGATGATTGCGGCCGGCGATCCTGCCGGCGCCATCGCCAAGCTCAAGGAGACCACCAGCTTCCCGGCCGTCTGCGGCCGCGTCTGTCCCCAGGAAGAGCAGTGCGAACAGCTCTGCGTCCTCGGCGTGAAGCAGGAGCCGGTCGCCATCGGGCGCTTGGAGCGCTACGCGGCCGACTGGGAATTCGCCCATGGCGCCACTGGCAAGGATGCTGCCACCACACCGCAGATGGCGCCGAGGAAGGGCAAGCACGTGGGCGTGGTCGGCTCCGGCCCCGCTGGCCTGACCTGCGCCGGCGAGCTGGCCAAGATGGGCTATGACGTCACCCTCTATGAGGCCCTTCACAAACCGGGAGGGGTGCTGGTCTACGGCATCCCCGAGTTCCGGCTGCCCAAGGCGATCGTGGCCCGGGAGTGCGAATACGTCGAGTCCCTGGGCGTGAAGTTCAAGATGGATCACGTCATCGGGCGCACCTTGACGGTTGACCAGATGCTCGCCGACGGCCATGACGCCATCTTCCTGGCGAACGGCGCAGGACTGCCTTCGTTCATGAACATCCCGGGCGAGAACCTGAACGGCGTCTACTCCGCAAACGAGTTCCTCACAAGGTCGAACCTGATGAAGGCCTACCGATTCCCTGAGTACGACACCCCGATCGCGGTCGGCAAGAGGGTCGCCGTCATCGGCGGCGGCAATGTGGCCATGGACGCGGCTCGTACCGCCCTGCGACTGGGAGCCGAGGTGCACCTCATCTACCGCCGCACCCTCGACGAGATGCCGGCCCGCACTGAGGAGATCCACCACGCGGAAGAGGAAGGCATCGTCTTCGACCTGTTGGCCAACCCGACGCAGATCATCGGCGATGCCGATGGCTGGGTCAAGGAGATTGAGGTCATCGACATGGAGCTGGGTGAACCGGACGAGAGCGGTCGCCGGCGCCCCGTGCCTGTTGATGGCTCCGAGAGGCGCATCCCCGTCGACGTGGTGATCGTCTCGGTCGGCACCAATGCCAACCCGCTGCTGACAAAGAGCACCAGTGGACTTGATCTCACCAAGTGGGGCAACATCGTCGCCGACGAGCACACTCTGGCAACCAGCAAGGAGCGCGTGTTCGCGGGCGGCGACATCGTCACGGGCGCCGCCACGGTCATCCTGGCGATGGGCGCCGGCAAGACAGGAGCGCGCTCCATCGACCGCTATCTGCAGGGCCAGCCTCTGCTGAGCGCGGAAGAGGCGGAAGAGGAGGAAGCGATCAAGGGCTCCTCGCACCAGACTGCAGTGGCCTCCTGATCTGACTGACCGCGGCAAGGCCCCTGAACTGCGTATACGCGGATCGGGGGCCTTCGTTGTCTCGCGGCGTGGCTGATCTTCTGATCTGCCTGCGATGGCTGATGCGGGGGCATGTTCTATCAGTCAGGGGCGGGGTAATCTGTGCCGACGGGAATCGCCAGGATGAATCCGGTCGGGCCTGATCGGGGGCCGGCCCCCCGAGAGGAACGCCAATGCGCACTGACGCTTCCACGGGTCCGCTGACCCAGGTCAGCCTGGTGGCGCCGATCACCGGGCTGCTCGTCCCGATAGAGCAGGTGCCAGACCCTGTCTTCGCCCAGAAGATGATCGGCGAGGGGATCTCGATCGATCCGCTCAGTGACACGTTGCTTGCCCCCTGCGATGGTGTCGTCGCCACGCTTCACCCGTCGCACCATGCGGTCACGATCCGCACCACCGAGGGGCTCGAGGTGCTGCTGCACATCGGTCTGGACACCGTCCAGATGCGCGGCGAGGGCTTCACGGCGAGGGTCTCGGTCGGAGACAACGTCAAGACCGGGGACGCGCTCATCACTTTTGACCTCGACAAGGTCGCCACGAACGCGAAAAGCCTTCTGACCCAGATGGTGATCGCGAACTCGGACCTTCTGACCTCCTTCACCGCGCGGACCGGCATGGTCACCGCGGGGGCTGACGTCGCCGCAGAGCTGAGTGTTGCGGGGGGCGAGGTGGCGGAGTCTGCGACCCAGGGCAGGAGCGTCACGTCGGATGCCATCCTCGTGCCGAACCTGACGGGCCTGCACGCGCGTCCAGCGGCCGTGCTCGCCAACATGGCGAAGAAGTTCAACAGCCGGATCCAGCTCCAACGAGGCGAGAACCAGGCCAACGCAAGAGCGTCGTCGGCGTCATGGGCCTCGAAGTCGGCTATGGCGACAAGGTCCAGCTCGTCGCGAACGGTCGGGATGCCGAGCTCGCCGTCGCTGAGCTCGCCGCTGCCATCGCGGACGGGCTCGGTGAGGAAGGTGCCGTCCCCATCTCCGAGGCGGAGAGCGACGCCGCGTCAGCGTCGTCGAAGCCGGCTCCGCGGCCGCGTTCGGACGATCCGGACGTCCTGCTCGGTTCCTCTGCCTCCCCGGGGCTCGGTGTCGGCATCGTGGTGCAGGTTCGTCACCAGGACATCACCGTTGTCGAGGAGGCAACGGACCGACACCAGGAGCGCCGCACGCTCAACAAGGCGATCGACCGTGCCGGAGTCCAGCTCCAGGCGCTCGAGGACCGGCTGAAGCGCGAGGCGGACCCCAGCAAGGCCGCCATCTTCGCCGCGCACCAGGAGATCCTGGGCGACCCGGACCTGATGGATATCGCCGCGAGCGCGATCGACAAGGGCAAGAGCGCGGCTTTCGCCTGGAGACGCGCCTATCTGGTGTATGCCGACCAGCTCGCCGGGCTGAAGAACGAGGTGCTCGCCGGGCGAGCCAACGACGTCCGCGACGTCGGTCAGCGCGTCCTGGAGGAGATCACCGGTCAACGTAGTGAGAAGGCCGAGCTCCCCGCCGGGTCGATTCTCATCGCTGAGGACCTCACCCCGTCCGACACGGCCACGCTCGACCGGACCAAGGTCGTCGGGTTCTGCACCACCGGGGGCGGCGCGTCGTCCCACGTGGCGATCATCGCGCGGTCCCTCGACATCCCGGCGGTGGCCGGCATCGAGCCTCGCGCCCTGGACATTCTCGACGGCACCCGGGTCATCCTCGACGGCGCCAGAGGGACCCTGCGCCTCAACGCCTCCGATGCCGAGGTCGAGCGGATCAAGGGACGCCAGGCCCGCCAAGCCGAGCGTCGCGCCGTCGAGCTCGCCGCGATGAACGAGCCGACCGACACCTCCGACGGTCACCACATGGAGATCGTCGCGAATATCGGCGGCGTCGAGGACGCTCAGAATGCCATGACCAACGGAGCCGACGGCGTTGGCCTGCTGCGTTCCGAGTTCATCTTCATGGGTCGGGCGTCCGCGCCCACCGAGGACGAGCAGACTCAGATCTACCGCGACATTGCGGGGTCCCTGGCGCCCGGCCAGCCACTCGTCATCCGGACTCTCGACGTCGGCGGAGACAAGCCGCTGCCGTACCTGCCGATGGCGCGCGAGGACAACCCCTTCCTCGGCCAGCGTGGCATCCGGGTCGGACTGGACCGTCCGGAGATCCTCCGCACCCAGGTGCGGGCGATCCTTCGCGCCGCCGACGCAGGCGCCCGGATTCATGTCATGTTCCCGATGATCGCGACGATGCAGGACTGGCGGCTGGCCAAGGCTGTGTTCGAGGAGGAACGGGAACGTCTCGGCGTGGCCCCCATCCCCGTGGGCATCATGGTCGAGGTCCCGTCGGTGGCCGTGATGGCCCGGCAGTTCGCGGCAGAGGTGGACTTCTTCTCGGTCGGGACCAACGACCTCACCCAGTACACCCTGGCGATGGATCGTGGGCACCCGCAGCTGGCTCCGCAGGTGGACGGGCTCAACCCCGCGGTGCTCCGGCTGATCGCCCAGAGCGTGACCGCGGCACACGCCGCCGGTCGCTGGGTCGGAGTCTGTGGCGGTATGGCGTCCGACCCGCAGGCCGTCCCGCTGCTGGTCGGCCTCGGTGTTGACGAGCTCAGCGTGAGCGTTCCGGCGATTCCCAGCGTCAAGGCGCAGATCCGTCTTCTCTCGCTCGTCACCTGCGAGGACCTGGCAGCTGCCGCGCTCGAACTGGACTCCGCTGCCCAGGTCCGCTCGCTCGTGCCGCTCGACGACGACACCACGACATCTGACTGCTCCTGAACCGCCCTTCCCTCTCCGTTCACCAAAGGAACCACTGATGGCAACCGTGACGGCCCAGGAGCCGACCAGTCCGCAGACGCCACAGCGCGACAGTCTCGGCAGCAGGGTCTTCGGCTTCATGCAGAAGCTCGGCAAGTCGCTCATGCTTCCGGTGGCGGTGTTGCCGGTCGCCGGCATCCTGCTCGGCGTGGGCGGAGCCGTCCTCAACGGCGCCAAGCAGAACAACTGGGACCTGGCGCCGTTCGTGCGCATCACCCTGGAGATCATGCGGGCCTCCGGCGACCCGATCTTCGGGGCCCTGCCGCTGATCTTCGCCATCGGAGTGGCGCTCGGCATGGCCAAGAACGACGGCGTATCGGCCCTCGCTGCGACCGTCGGCTACCTGGTGATGATCGCGACGATGGGCGTCATCGGCGTCGAACGCGGGGTCATCGTCCTCGCGGCCTATCCGATACAGGAGGGTGATCCAGAACCCTTCACCATGCTGGGGATCCCGACGGTGAGCACGGGGGTGTTCGGAGGCATCATCGTCGGACTCGTCGCAGGGCTGCTGTTCAACAAGTACTACCGGATCTCCCTGCCGCCATACCTCGGGTTCTTCGCCGGCAAGCGCTTCGTGCCGATCGTCACCGCCTTCGCTGCCATCATCATCGGCGTCATCCTCAGCTTCGTCTGGCCGCCCATCCAGAACGTCATCGACAGCTTCTCGGTCTGGGCCTCGGGCAGCTCGGCTCCGTTGGCCGTGTGGATCTACGGGACCGTTGAGCGATCCCTGCTTCCGTTCGGTCTGCACCACATCTGGAACGCGCCGTTCTTCTATGAGGTGGGGTCCTGCACGAACGCGCTCACCGGGGCGACAGACCATGGCTGGCTGACCTGTTTCCTGGACGGCGACCAGAACGCCGGCAAGCTCGGCGGCGGCTTCCTGTTCAAGATGTTCGGGCTTCCCGGCGCGGCGCTCGCCATCTGGCGGACCGCCAAGCCAGAGAACCGGGTCCGCGTGGGCTCGATCATGCTTTCAGCGGCGCTCACCTCCTTCCTCACCGGCATCACCGAGCCGCTCGAGTTCGCCTTCCTGTTCGTCGCCCCGGTGCTGTACGGGGCCCACATCATCATGGCCGGGGCCGCATTCCCGCTGATGTATGTCCTCGGCGGCCGTTTGGGGTACACGTTCTCGCACGGCTTCATCGACTATGCCCTCTATTTCCCTCTTGCGGCCAAACCGTGGCTGGTGCTGGTCCTCGGCCCGCTCTACTTCGCCCTGTACTACGTGGTGTTCCGGACACTCATCGTCAGGCTGAATCTCAAGACACCTGGCAGGGAGGCCGAGGAGGTCAGCCGCGAGGACGCGATCGAGGATGCCGCGCACGGGTTCGCCCAGCAGCTCGTGCTCGCGTTCGGCGGGAAGAGCAACATCAAGGACCTCGACGCCTGTATCACCCGGCTGCGGGTCGGCGTGGTGGACGTCAGGAAGGCCGACCAGGCCAAGCTGAAGGCCCTCGGTGCCGCCGGGGTGCTGCTCGTGGGGAGCAACATGCAGGCCATCTTTGGGACCAGGTCGGAGAACCTCAAGACCGATATGGAGGAGTACCTCAAGATCGCCGGGGACGAGGCCGAGCTGACTGCGGCGACGATCCCGGACGTCTTCTACGAGACCAAGCAGATCCAGCCCAAGCTGCGTGACCCAGAGGCTCCGCAGAAGGCGCGCGACTACATCGCGGGGCTCGGAGGCGCCGGCAACATCGTCAAGGTCGAGTCGGCCGCCGAGACGCGGCTGCGCGTTGTCGTTCGCGACTCCTCGGACGTCGACGAGGCTGCCCTCCGGTCGGCCGGCATCGACGGCGTGGTCGCCGTGGGTGACGGCACCCTGCACCTGATCGCCGGGCTCAACGCCGACCAGTATGCGGCGGAGATGCGCGGCCAGCTGGCCAGGGGGCTCGAGCGCGTCTGAGGCGCGTGGGTGCCCGCACCCTGAGTAGGGGCGATGGAGTACGAGTCGCCGTCAAGCCCGGTCAACGAGTCGCTCGGGCACGTTCATCAGGGACCCGTCAGCGAGTCTCTCGGTCACGTTCCTCAGCAACCCTCAGGTTGTTCTCGTCGCGCTCTGGACATGTCCGTCCGGCTGGATGGATACCCTCAGAGACTTCGACTGAGGAGCGCACAATGTTCGAGCGAGTACTGCTTGCGGTGGATCGCTCTGAGTGTTCAGAGCGAGCGATTCTGGTGGCGGGCGAGCTGGCCAAGAGGTTCGGGAGCGAAGTACTGGTCTTGAATGTTCGCGAGGTGATACTCATGACAAGGTCAAGCCCAATACCGAAGGAAACTTCCCTTCAGAGCCTGGAACTCGTGCAGCAAGTCGCCGAGCGGTTGACCAACGACGGGGTGAATGCGCGCGGAGAGAGTGCCAGCGCCGTTCAAAGTGGAGCCGCAAAGGAAATCCTGGACGAAGCAAAGAAGTTCGGCGCGGATCTCATCGTCATGGGGACTCGTGGCCACTCCGAGCTCACGGGCCTACTGCTTGGCAGCGTGGCCAGCAAGGTCCTTCATCACGCGGCGTGCCCGGTAACGGTCGTGCGATAGCCGGTGCATGACGTCGTCACCAGGACCAGCAGTCTCGTGCTATTGCCGAGGTGGTCCCGGCGGGTCTAGCGCCCTTCGTATCGATTTTCCGTTACGGCCTAGAAGTCGCAGTGGATGGGACACCGCCGGGCCGTCGTCGAGGAGGTTGTCGCCATGTCTGAGCCCCCGGAGTCGCTCCCGAAGCAACCCGCCAAAAAGCCCGCGAAGCACCTGCACGGCGGTGTCGATCTCGAGCGCGAGGGCGCCGAGTACTTCGATAAGCGCCAGCTGGAGGGCGGCGTCGCCGGGTGGGTGTTGTTGGCCGGCCTCGGTGTCGCCTACGTCATCTCCGGTGACTTCGCAGGCTGGAACTTCGGCCTCGGTCAGGGCGGCTGGGGCGGTCTGCTCATCGCAACAGTTCTCATGGCCACGATGTACCTCTTCATGGTCTTCGGGCTCGCAGAGCTGTCGTCGACGATCTCCACCACCGGCGGGGGATACGCGTTCGCCCGTCGGGCGATGGGCCCCTGGGGTGGGTTTCTCACCGGCACCGCCATCCTCATCGAGTACGCCATTGCACCGGCAGCCATTGCGAACTTCATCGGCGCCTATGTCAACTCGTTGATAGGGCTTGACGGCTGGTACGTCTATCTATTCTTCTACGCCATCTTCATCGGACTCCACCTGTACGGCGTGGGTGAGGCCTTGAAGCTGATGTTCGCGATCACGGCAGTCGCGGTGTTCGCCCTCGTCGTGTTCGTGGTCGCTGCCATCCCGCAGTTCGACTCGTCGAACCTGAACAACATTCCGGTCGATACCACCGCCATGGGCGCCAGCGCGTTCCTACCCTTCGGGGTGATCGGGATCTGGGCGGCCGTGCCTTACGCCATCTGGTTCTTCCTTGCGGTCGAGGGGGTTCCGCTGGCGGCCGAGGAGTCGAAGAACCCGTCCAAGGACATGCCGCGCGGCATCATCGGCGCGATGCTCGCCCTGATCCTGTTCGCCGGCCTGATCCTCGTCGTCGCCCCTGGTGCCGCCGGCTCGGCCTTCCTCCAGGAGTCGGGCAACCCCCTGGTCGAGGCGCTCGAGGCTCCGCTGGCTTATGGGGGGCAGAACTTCGTCAGCGGGTTCATCAACGTGGTCGGGCTTCTCGGGCTGATCGCCAGCTTCTTCTCGATCATCTACGCCTACTCGCGCCAGACTTTCGCGCTCTCGCGGGCCGGCTACCTGCCGAAGGTGCTTTCCATCACCGGATCGCGCAAGACCCCGACGCTTGCGCTCGTCGTGCCGGGCATCATCGGCTTCGTCATGGCGGTGTTCAACCAGGGTGACCTGCTCATCCTGGTGGCCGTCTTCGGGGCGACGATCTCCTACATCATGATGACCTTGTCGCACATCATCCTGCGCTTCAAGGAGCCCGACCTGCCCCGTCCGTACCGGACTCCGGGGGGCATCTTCACCACCGGCATCGCGCTCGTCCTCGCGGTCGCGGCCCTCGTCGCCGGATTCCTGGTCGACACCCGGGTGCTCACCATCTCAGCCGTCGTGTTCGCTGTCGCGATCGCCTACTTCGGGCTGTACAGCCGGCATCACATCGTGGGGACCGCACCGGAGGAGGAGTTCGCGCTGATCGAGTCGGCAGAGTCCGAGCTGCACTGACAGCACCGCTCTGCGTGCTCCGACACCACAGCTGCTCCCGACCCTCGGCCGCAATACGTACCAGACAGGAGATCAAGAATGCGCATCGCACGGGTCGTCGGCACGGCGGTATCGACCGTCAAGGAGTCCAGTCTGGTGGGCCACAAGCTGCTGCTGGTACGCGAGACGGACGAGCGAAATGAGTTCACCGGTGCGGTGTTCGTCGCGGTGGACGTCGTGGGCGCGGGGTCCGGCGAGCTGGTGCTGGTCTCCGAGGGAAGTGCGGCCAGGCACAGCGGGACCACCTCCGGGCAGCCCATCGACGCGGTGATCATGGGCATCCTGGACTCCCTCGAGGTCGACGGCACCGTGACCTTCCGGAAGAGCTGACCAACCACAATGCCCATTGCGCAGCGCGAGGTCCTCAGTGTCGGGATCGACGTGGGGACGACGACCACCCAGGTGGTCTTCTCCCGCCTGGTGCTGCACGACGTGGCCCGGCCAGGACAGGTGCCTCGGATCCAGGTGGACGAGAAGTCCGTCGTACACCGTGGGGAAATCCACACCACGCCGTTGTCGGCGCCGGACGAGGTGGATGCCGAGGCGCTGGCCGCGCTGGTGAAACAGGAGTACGAGACGGCCGGCGTCTCACCGGGTTCGATCGAGACCGGTGCGGTGATCATCACCGGGGAGACGGCGCGCACCAGGAACGCCGACGCGATCCTGCGCGCGCTGTCGGCGGGCGCAGGTGACTTCGTCGTCACGATCGCGGGGCCCAATGCCGAGGCGCAGATCGCAGGCCGCGGGTCCGGCGCCGCCCGCTGGTCGAGCGACCACTACGAGCAGGTCACCAGTATCGACGTCGGGGGAGGCACGTCCAACGCGGCGGTATTCAAGGTGGGCCGCCACCTGTGCTCCTCCGGGATCGCGGTCGGCGGGCGCCAGGTCGAGGTCGACGCGTCCGGGCAGGTGCTGCGCGTCGCTCCCCCCGGGAAGTCGATCGTCGAGGACCTGGGGCTCCAGCTGAAGGAGGGCAGCCAGGCAACCATGGACCAGCTGCGGGCCTTCTGCGACGTCATGGCTGACCTGATCGTCGACCTGGCGACGGGTCAGGAGGTGCGGGTGGGTCACGGTGTCCAGCTGACGCCTCCGCTGCGGGAGTCCGATGCGTCGTCCTCGGTATTCCTCACTGGCGGCATCGGCGCCTGCTACTACGACCGGCTGCCGGTGGCGACGATGGCGGAGGTTGCGCGGTACGGAGACGTCGGACCGTTGCTCGCGGACTGCCTGCACCGCAATGTTCGTCTGCAGGCGCTGACCGTGCGGCAGCCTCCGGAGACGTTGCGCGCCACCGTGCTGGGGGCCGCGGGGCAGACCGTGACCCTGAGCGGCTCGACAATCTGGGTCGACCAGGCGCTGTTGCCACTGCGAAACCTGCCCGTGCTCAGGCCGGCCATGCCGGGCCGCGGTGGTGGCCCGTCATTCGCGGAGGCGGTGCGTGAAGCCCTGGCTCGGTGGGATCTGGATGAGGACGCGCTGGCTGCGATCGTCGTCGACCTCCCGCAGGAGCTGGGCTATGCGGCGCTGCAGTCGGTGGCCGCTGAGATTGTCGCCTACCACGATGCCGACCATCGCGAGCGCCCGCTCGTGCTCGTCCTGCAGCAGGACTACGCCCAGGTCCTGGGGCAGACGCTCCAGGCCATCCGGGCGGGCCTGCCGCTGATCGCCATCGACCAGGTGGGGCTGGGTGAGGGCGACTTCATCGACATCGGGCTGCCGGTCCTGGACGGACGCGCCGTGCCGTTGTCCATCAAGACGCTGGTGTTCTATGACTGAGCGATTCTCTGTGGCTAAGCGGTTCTCTATGGCTGAGACCGCACTTTGCCCAGGAGGGATGCGCCCATGCAGCTAGCCGCAACCCTCTTCGGCCACCGATACCAGTTCCGCGACATCAAGGACCTGCTGGCCAAGGCCAACGAGGAGAAGTCCGGGGACCAGCTCGCGGGGGTCGCGGCCGAGACCGCCGCTGAGCGGATGGCGGCGCGATTCGTCCTGTCGGAGGTCACCCTGGAGACCCTGCGGCAGAACCCCGCCGTGCCCTACGACGAGGACGAGGTCACCCGCGTCATCGACGACGCGGTCAACGAGACCGTCTATGCCGAGATCAAGGGCATGCAGGTCGGCGAGCTGCGGGAGTGGCTGCTCGCGGACACCACGACCGAGGACATGGTCAAGCGGCTGAGCAACGCCCTGACCGCCGAGATGGTCGCGGCAGTCACCAAGCTGATGTCGAACCTCGACCTCATGCTGGCCGCCAGCAGGATCAAGGTGGTCAAGCACTGCAACAACACGATCGGGCTCCGCGGCACCCTCGGGTCGCGCCTCCAGCCGAACAACCAGACCGACTCGATCGAGGGCATCCGGGCTGCCATCTACGAGGGGCTGAGCTTCGGTTCGGGCGACAGCGTCATCGGGATCAACCCGTCCGACGACTCCCTCGGGAGCGTCTCGCGGCTGCTGGAGATGACGCAGGAGGTCATCACCCGTTGGGAGATCCCGACCCAGAACTGCCTGCTGTCGCACGTCTCGACCCAGATGGAGGCCATGCGCAAGGGAGCGCCGGTGGGTCTGGTGTTCCAGAGCCTGGCCGGCTCGCAGAAGGGCAACGAGTCCTTCGGCATCGACGTGGGCCTGCTCGACGAGGCGTACGCGCTGGCAAAGAGGTACTCGGTGGCGACCGGGCCCAACTACATGTACTTCGAGACGGGGCAGGGATCTGAGCTGTCGGCGGACGCCCACCACGGCGCCGACCAGGTCGTGATGGAGGCTCGCTGCTACGGGTTGGCAAAGCGCTACGACCCGTTCCAGCTGAACACCGTCGTCGGGTTCATCGGCCCGGAGTACCTCTATGACTCGACCCAGATCACCCGCGCCGGGCTCGAGGACCATTTCATGGGCAAGCTGACGGGCATCTCGATGGGCGCCGATGTCTGCTACACCAACCACGCGCGGGCGACCCAGAACGAGCTGGAGAACCTCGCCGTCCTGCTCGGAGCTGCCGGGGTCAACTACATCATGGGTATTCCGATGGGCGACGACTCGATGCTCAGCTACCAGAGCTCGAGCTTCCACGACGCGCCGAGCCTGCGGCAGCTGCTCAGGCTGCGCCCGCTGCCCGAGTTCGAGGCGTGGATGGAAGGTCTGGGACTGCTGCGCGATGGCCGACTGACGGAGAAGGCTGGCGACGCCTCCTTCTTCCTGAGCCGGTAGGGGAGACGAGTTGAGCGTGGTATCCGCAGCGGAGGTCCGCAGCATCGTCGAGGAGGTGCTCGCCGAGATCTCTCTCGGGGTGGCCGCCCCACCAGCGGTGGCCGCCCCACCAGCGGCGGCAAACTCGTCCGTGGCGCCCTCCCCGGCAGCAACGCCACCAACCGCCCAGACGGCGATACCCCTGCCTCCGGAGCGGGAGCGGCAGCAACCAGCCGGCCTGCAGATCGGCGGCGAGGTCATCATTGAGGTGTCCGACCCGACCGTGCCCGAAGAGCGTCACAGGATCGGCGTGGTGAACCCGGCGAACGCCAGCGGGCTTGCGAACCTCGCCGCATCGACGTCGGCCCGCCTGGCGGTTGGCCGGGCAGGGCCGCGGCCGCCGACGCGTGCCGTCCTGCTGTTCGGAGCCGACCACGCAGTCACCCAGGACGCCATCTTCGGCGACGTCCCGACGGAGCTCCTCGAGAAGCTGGGACTCTTCACGGTGCAGACCAAGGTCACCAGCCAGGGCGAGTTCCTGCTGCGGCCAGACCTGGGCAGGATGCTAGACGACGAGGCGAAGAAGCTGATCGCCGAGCGTTGCGTGAAGAAGCCGCAGGTGCAGATCGTCGTGGGGGATGGGCTGTCGGCGGCCGCGGTGACCAACAACCTGTCGCAGATCTACCCGGTGATCGAGCAGGGGCTGCAGGGGGCAGGGCTGAGCCTTGGGACGCCGTTCTTCGTGAGGTACTGCCGGGTCGGGGTCATGAACGACATCAACGACATCGTCCAGGCTGACGTCGTCGCGCTTCTGATCGGCGAGCGGCCCGGCCTCGGGGTCGCCGACGCCCTCAGCGTGTACTCCGGGTGGCGGCCGACGGCCGGCAAGACCGACGCCCAGCGAGACGTGATCTGCATGATCACGCAGAACGGTGGGACCAACCCGCTCGAGGCCGGAGCGTTCGTGGTGGAGCACGTGAAGACCGTCATCCAGCGTCAGGCCAGCGGCGTCGAGCTGCGCCTGGAACAGAGCGGGGACCGCTGATGGCCATCCTCGACCCGATCAAGCCGACGATCCTCGCCACCAGGCTGATCCCCAACGTGGACAGGACGTTGGCCGCGAAGCTGGGGTTGCGCGACGACCAGCGGAGCCTGGCCCTGGTGACCTGCGACATCGACGACAGCCTGTACACCGCCCTGGACGAAGCGACCAAGATGGCCGAGGTCGAGGTCGTCTACGCCCAGAGCTTCTACGCGGGGTCGGCACACGCGTCAGGTCCGCTGTCGGGAGAGATCATCGGCATCCTGGCCGGTCCCTCGGTGGCCGAGGCCCGTGCAGGACTGACGGCCTGCGTCGCCTACGCGCGGGAGAAGGCATGGTTCCACAGCGCTGACGAGGCCGGCGACCTGGCCTTCTTCGCGCACCCGATCTCACAGACCGGCAGCTACCTGAGCAAGGCGGCGGACGTGCCCCAGGGCACCCCGATGGCCTACCTCATCGCACCGCCGCTCGAGGCGACCTACGCGCTGGACATCGCGTTGAAGGCGGCCGACGTGGAGCTGAAGGTCTGGTTTCCCCCGCCCTCGGAGACGAACTTCTCGGGCGGCTACCTGGTTGGCTCGCAGAGTGCAGTCGTGGCCGCGTGCAACGCGTTCCGTGACGCCGTGCTCGAGGTTGCGGCGCAGCCGCTGGAGGTGTGACCCATGCCCGAGGAGTACGACAGTGACCTGAGGTCGGTGCAGGAGGCGCGTCGCCTCGCCGTCGCCTGCCGGACGGCACAGCGCGAGTTCGCGACAGCATCGCAGGCCGAGGTGGACCGTATCTGCGCGGCGATGGCGGACGCGGTCTACCGCGACGCGGCGCGGCTGGGTGCGCTGGCGCACGACGAGACCGGGTACGGGATCGCCGCGCACAAGAGGATCAAGATCGAGTTCGCCTCCAAGACGGTGTGGGAGTCGATCCGGGACATCCCGACGGTCGGCGTCCTGCGCCGGGACCCGGACAAGCGGGTTGTCGAGATCGGCTGGCCGGTGGGGGTCATCGTCGGGCTCTGCCCGTCCACGAACCCGAACTCCACCGCGGTCTACAAGGTGCTCATCTCTGTCAAGGCACGTAACGGCTGCATCATCGCTCCGCACCCGTCGGCGAAGCGCTGCACCTACGAGGCCGTGCGCCTGATGGTGGAGGCCGGGGAGCGGGCCGACATGCCCAAGGGTCTTGTGTCGTGCATGCAGGAGATCAGCCTGGAAGGGGTGCAGGAGCTCATGCGGCACTATGCGACGTCCCTGATCCTGGCCACGGGTGGGACGCCGATGGTTCGGGCTGCCCACAGCACCGGCAAGCCAGCGCTGGGCGTTGGCCCTGGCAACGTGCCGGTCTATGTCGACCGAAGCGCCGATGTCGCCGCCGCCGCCGAGTCGATCGTCAACAGCAAGTCGTTCGACTGCTCGACGATCTGCGCCACGGAGCAGTCAGTCGTGGCGGACGAGCCCATCGCCGCTGCTCTGCGCGCCGAGATGGAGAGGTTGGGCGCCTACTGGGTCGGACCGGCGGACAAGGCCGCGTTGGAGCGGACGCTCTTCACACCGGGCGGCGGGATGAACCCTGCGGCGGTGGGCAAGACCCCGCAGCAGCTGGCGAAGCTGGCGGGTATCGAGGTCCCGGCGCGCTCGCGGATCCTCGTCGCCGAGCTGAGCCGGGTCGGCCGTGAGGAGCCGATCAGCGCCGAGAAGCTGACCACGGTGCTCGGCTGGTACGTCGAGACCGGATGGCGGGCCGGCTGCGAGCGCTCGGTCGAGCTGTTGCGCTTCGGCGGCGACGGCCACTCGCTGGTCATTCACGCAACCGACGAGGATGTCATCATGGCCTTCGGCATCGAGAAGCCGGCCTTCCGGATCCTCGTCAACACCTGGGGCAGCCTGGGGGCGATCGGCGCCACGACGGGCGTGATGCCGGCGCTGACCCTGGCGCCGGGGGGAGTCGGCGGCGCGGTCGTCAGCGACAACATCACTGTCACCAACCTGCTGAACGTCAAGCGGCTCGCCTACCCGCTGTCCGACCCGCCTGCTGGCGCCTACGAGCACGCACCTGATGTCCAGGGGGCCCCCCGCAGGGAAGGCGGGCACGCCAAAGACGCGAGCCTTCCGGCGTTGTCCAACGGTGCCGCGGACGACCGGGTCGACCGCATCGTGCGCCGGGTGCTCACCGAGCTCGGAGGTGGTCCATGACCCTTCCAGGAGCGAGCCGCCCGCCACCCCGGTGAGGTGTAGGCCGCAGAGTGCACACCCCGCAGATTGCAAACCCCGCAGATTGCAGACCCCGCAGTATCAAGACGGCAGCAACACAGTGACCAGCAACACAGTGACCAGCAACAAAGAGAGAGGACACGCCAGTGGCAAATCCCCAGATGATCGCTCTCGGCATGATCGAGACGCGAGGGTTGGTCGGCGCGATCGAAGCCGCCGACGCGATGGTGAAGGCAGCCAACGTCACCCTGATCGGTAAGGAGCAGATCGGCGGCGGCTACGTCACCGTCATGGTGCGCGGCGATGTCGGAGCGGTGAAGGCCGCCACCGACGCCGGAGCGGCAGCCGCACAACGGGTAGGCGACCTCGTGAGCGTGCACGTGATCCCGCGCCCGCACGGTGACGTCGAGTTCATCCTCCCGGCGCAGAACCCCGAGGCGACGTCCGCCTCGAAGTGAAGTCGGCGGACGTTATTGAGAGGCTGCCGTGAGTCGCCGGTTCCACACCGCCGACGACCTGCTCCGTCTCGCTTCCACGGGCGCGACGGAGGTTGTCGTCGCGCCGGGCGACCTACTGACTCCCCTGGCCCGGGACGTGGCGAGCGAGCGCGGGATCAGGATCGTGCTCGGATCACCGCCTGCAGGCGACATCGACCCCCCCGGGCAACAGAGGTCGCGGGCGCCTCAGACTCCGGCGCCACATCCGAGGCTCCTGCACGTTGCCGGCGTGAACACCCTCGAGCTGCCGCCGTTCCCGGTGGAGTTGCACCGCCCCGAGATGGACGTGCGGCTGCGCGATGTCGTCACTGCAGCTCACGGCCTGCCGATGGCGGCCGGGGTGATGAGTCTGCGCCAGGGCAGCTTCCCGTGGACGCTGGACTACGACGAGGTGGAGTACGTCATCGAGGGCGAGCTGCACATCACGACCGCCGACCAGCTGGCCGTCGGTCGGCCCGGCGACGTGATCGCTGTCCCCAAGGGGTCGTCGATCACCTTCGGGACACCATCCTGGACGCGATTCCTGTATGTCACGTATCCGGCCGACTGGGGCGGTACGTCGTGACCGCCGCCATGACCGCCGCCATGACCGCCGCCATGACCGCCGCCATGACCGGGACCACGCTCGAGGCGACGATGGCGGCGCTGGACTCGGCGCTGGTATCGGCGCCGTTGACCCAGCGGCCGGACCAGATCAAGGCCGGGGTGGATCTCGGCACCGCCTGCACGGTGCTGGTGGCCCTGGACGGCAACGACCGTCCGCTCGCGGCTGCCTACGAGCTTGCGGACGTGGTGCGCGACGGGGTCGTCACCGATTTCGTCGGTGCGGTCGATGTCGTGCGCCGGCTCAAGCGTGACGTCGAGGCGCGCCTCGGCGTGTCGATCCCGGCGGCGCACGGGGCATACCCGCCGGGGGTGCCGCGCAGCGAGGTCCGCGCGGTGCAGCACGTCATCGAGTCCGCGGACATGGAGTGCACCGGACTCGTCGACGAGCCCACCGCGGCCAACGCGGTGCTCCGTCTGCGCGACGGAGTTGTCGTCGACGTCGGGGGAGGGACGACAGGAGTCGCGGTCGTCCAGGACGGCAGGGTGGTGCACACCGACGACGAGGCCACTGGTGGAGTCCATCTCACGCTCGTCATCGCCGGAGCGCTCGGCATCTCCTTCGATGAGGCGGAGGAGCTGAAGAAGGACCCGGCACAGCAGGCACGGCTGTTCCCGCTGATCCGCCCGGTGATGGAGAAGGTTGCCACCATCGTGGCGACCAGCACGCGGGGATGGCCTGTTCCGAAGGTCTACCTGGTCGGCGGTTCGGCGGCGTTTCCCGGCTTCGCCGACGTCGTGTCGCAGGCGTCGGGTTTCGACGCCGTGGTGCCCGTCGCACCCCTGTTCGTGACATCGCTCGGCATCGCCCGCAGCGCTGCGGCGCGTGAGCCGGCATACGTATCAACCAACCTGGGGCCGGTGCCCCGATGACCAAGGAGAAGTGCCGCTGTGGCCGATGACTTCGAGCTCCGTGCCTATTGCTACATCGACCGGATGCAGCCCCAGTACGCCGCATTCGTCGGCACCGTGACCCAGGGCGACCTTCCGGTCGAGGGAATGGCAGCCCTGTACGTCGAGATGGCGCCCGGCAACCACGTGTTCCGGGTGGTGGACGTCGCGGTGAAGGCGACCATGGCCCGTCCCGGAGCCCAGATTGTCGAGCGGCAGTTCGGCATGTTCGAGATGCACTCCGAGTCGCAGGCCGATGTGCTGCAGGCTGGCGAGGCGGCGCTGGGCGAGCTGGACCTTGAGGTGACTGCCCGCAAACGGCCGCAGGTCGCGTCGATGCAGGTGATCACCAACGTCAGCCCCTACCAGTCGCAGCTTCTCAACCGGTTCACCCGCGGCATGATGCTGGTCGCCGGTCAGACGATGCTTGTGCTCGAGTGCACACCGGCCGCCTACATCAACCTCGCCGCCAACGAGGCCGAGAAGGCGGCGGACGTGAACCTCATGCACGTCGCCTCGGTCGGCGTGTTCGGCCGGCTGTGGATGGCGGGGACCGAGGCCAACATCCTCGCCGCCCGCAATGCGGCGGTCGCAGCACTGGAGGGCATCGATGGCCGGGACTGAGCATGTCCGCCGGCACGAGCCGAGGCGGTTCATCACGCGGCACCATGTCGAGGACGCCGCCGCGTCCGGCCAGCCGATCCGCGTGCAGGGCCGTGATGTCGTCACCGACGAGGCGGCTCAGCGTGCAGCCGACCTGGGAGTCCCCATCGAGCGGGACCCGGCCGATCAGATGAGGTCTGGCTCCACCGCGATGACGGTCTCTTCGACGGCTCCGTCGACGGCAGAGGCGCCGCGGGCATCTGACGCCAAACTGCGCCGCGCGGTCCGCGCCGCCGTCGTCGCAGAGCTCGGCATGGAGACCCCAGGGCTGGACCTCGTGATCGACCGGGTGCTGAAGTCCCGGTCGCGCTAGCTCATCGCCGTAGAACAGCACGGACTCTATGGCTTCCCTGCGGCTCAACGCTGTGCGACGAGCAGGCTCTGGGCACCCACGCCGATCGGACCGTTGAGGTCGCTGAGCACGCTGGTGGCGAGCCCCACCCCACCAGCCGAGATGGCCGTCTGGGCCTCCACGCAAACCCACTCGCCGACCACCTCCCGGTGCAGGTGCACCGTGAGCTCGGGGTTGATGAAGTGCCATCTGGCCACGTCCAGCTCGTTGCTTATCCCGTTGCCGCTGTCGGCGACCGCGAGGACGCGTTGCAGGGGGCTGGGCTGCTCGCCGGGGACGATCGGATGTCTGAGTCGGGTCCAGGCGGTCGCTGGGCCCGGCTGCTCGAATGCCCCTGCCGTGAAGCGCCATTCGACTGCGGACAGGTAACCGTCGACCCACCCTTCGGCCACTAACGGCGTGCTCTCGTCCGGTAGTGCCGGCGCGGACGACTGCCGCGCGGTGGTCTTCTGCGTCGTGCGTAGCACCCGCCAGGCCTGTGCGCGGGCAACCTCGCGTCCGCCGTAGGACAGCGCGGACTCGATCAGCTCGACGCTGCGACCGGGGCGCAGTACTCGCGAACGGAGCTCCAGCTCGTCCACCGGGATCGGTCCGAGGATGTCAACCGTCATCCGGGCGACGAGCGTGTCCTCCCGTGGGCTGCACTGTTCGATGGCGCGAGCAAGCAGTGCGCTCGGTGGCCCGCCGTGCTGGAAGCTGGCGTCCCACGGTCCGGTCGTGTGGATGGTTGGGCGCCAACGGTCGTCGCCAAGGGGCAGGTAGAAGGCGTCGGTCATGCCGGGACCCTACGCCGCCCATGGGGTGTCGCCAGCGGGCCGGGTAGCCTCGACCGCGTGCCTCTCATCCCGGCGCTCACCCTCGCCAGACGCGCCGTCGCCAATATGGGTTCCACGCTGCATCCCGATGGCTATCACGGAGCCCATGAGCGAGCAGGCTTCTTCGAGGGCTGGTACGTCAAGCTTGTCTCCGGTGACCGCTCGGCCCGAATCGCCGTGATCCCGGGGATCTTCCTCGGCCTGGAGGATTCCGCCGGTCGCCACGATGAGGCGTTCGTCCAGGTTCTGGACGGCGTCACCGGACGGTCTTGGTACGAGCGGTACGACGCCGCGGACTTCCACGCGGCGACCGGCCGCTTCGACGTCGCCATAGGGCCGAATCGGTTCACTGCGGAGGGCATCACGCTCGATCTGCCAGAATCCGGCCTACGCGGACGGGTTGACTTCGCCACCGGGTTCGACCCGTGGCCGGTGACGGTGAGATCGCCCGGGATCATGGGCTGGTACGCCTGGGTTCCGGTCATGGAGGCCTACCACGGAGTCGTCTCGTTCGGGCACAGTCTTGCCGGCTCGCTGTCCTTGGATGGTGCTTCCCTGCCCTTCGACGGCGGACGCGGTTATCTCGAAAAGGACTGGGGACGAGCGTTCCCTGCCGGCTACATCTGGATGCAGAGCAATCACTTCGCCAACTCCGGTGTGAGCCTGGTCGCCTCGATCGCCATCATCCCCTGGCATCGCACGCACTTCCGCGGCTTCATCGTCGGCTTGCGGATGGCCGGACCGGATGGTCGACCCGTGCTGCACCGGTTCGCCACCTACACCGGCTCACGCACAGAGACCCTGTCGGTCGATGACGACCTTGTGCGTTGGTCGCTTCGCAGCAAGGCCGGCCTGAGGCTGGACATCACAGCCGAACGACGGCGCGGCGGGCTCCTGCACGCTCCGATCCGCTCGCAGATGCACCGTCGCGTCGAGGAGACCCTGGACGCCCGTATCCACGTGACACTCACCGATCGCGACGGCGCGATCATCCTGGCAGACACCGGTGAGGTTGCCGGGCTCGAGGTGCACGGCGACATCGACGGGCTGCTCGCGATGGTCTAGACGCCTCGCGGCATTCCGACGGCGACGGGCGTCTGTTCGCTGCGCCGGGACCGGCGCCGCGACCTTCACTGGCGATCTACCTCAGGGGGATCTGCCAGCCACCAACCGGCATACGGCGGCAGCCAGAGATTCCCGTCGGCGTCCGGCTCGACGATCCGGTCGCTGATCGCGTCGAACGGACGGTCCAGTCCGAGCTCCGCCACCCGTGCGGCCGACCACGGGCGCCAGCTGTCGGTGACGTTGTAGAGGCCAACCATGAGCCCGGCAGGGTGGCGACGAAGCGTACCGAACACACCCCAGTCGTCGACCTCCAGCACCTCGGTGGCCACGCTGGCGTGCAGCTGGGGGAGGCCCGCGCGCACACGAGCGAGATGGGCCAGACCGGTGAACACCCGTCCTGCGACGGTGGTCGGGTCGTGCCGACGTGTCGCCACGTCCCAGTCAAGCCGAGGACGGTGCGCCCAGCGGTTGTCTCCGGCGTGGCCTTCCTCGTCGGCCCAGTCGGCGTCGTTCAGCATCGCCAGCTCGTCGCCGCTCCAGAGCACCGGGATCCCGCCCCAGCCGAAGATGATGGCGCGAGCGAGCAGGAACCTGCCGATGGCCAGGTCCACCTCGTGAGGCGATGTGGCTGACGCCAGGCCGACCAGACTGGCCATGGTGCCGCTGATCCGCCGGTCGCCGGTCGCCAGGTTGTGCTGAAAGGTCAGTCCGCGCGCGGGTGACGTGGGATACACACCGGAGTACCAGTCCGACAGGAAATGACGGTGTGCCGGTCCAGACAGGCCGACGGCGGCAGCATCGTCGTCGTCGATCGCCCAGCCGATGTCGTCATGGGATCGCACGTAGCAGATCCAGGTTGAGGAGGTCGGTGCCGGAGGGAGGGCGGACAGGGCATGGGAGGAAAGGCGGACGTCGCGAGTTGCGAGCATCGACCAGATCTGGACCATGAGGCTGTTGTGATAGGCGAGATCGCACACCTTGCCATGGTGGGTTCCCTGCCCGAGGTACTGCAGGAGGTCGGTCGGTCCGACGATCGCCTCTGCCTTGAATGACACTGCAGGACAAGCGATTCGGGCCAGCGCACGCAGCACCTGAGTGATGGAGTGGACCTCGGGCTGGTTCTGACAGGTCGTGCCGAGCCGCTTCCACAAGAACGCGATGGCGTCGAGCCTGAGCACCTCGACCCCGGCGTTGGCGAGGAAGAGGACGATGTCGGCATACTCCAGAAGAACCTCCGGGTTGCCCCAGTTGACGTCCCACTGCCACTCGTTGAACGTCGTCCACACCCATCCGGCGAGCGCCGGGTCCCAGGTGAAGCTGCCAGGGGCAAAGTCGGGGAAGATCTCGGGAAGGGTGCGTTCGTAGGCGTCCGGCTTCGTGCGATCGGGGAACACGTGGAAGTACCCCCGGTGGCGCTCGCTGCCCGCGCGGGCTGCCTGCGCCCAGGCGTGCTCTCGAGCGACATGGTTCAGAACGAGGTCGAGCACGAGGCTGATTCCGTTGTCCCGCAACGACTGTGACAGGCTGCGCAGGTCGTCAAGTGTCCCCAGATCGGGACGGATGTTTCGGTAGTCAGCCACCGCGAACCCGCCGTCGCTGTCACCCTCTCGCGGACGGAGCAGAGGCATGAGGTGCAGATAGCTGACACCGAGCTCCTTCAGGTACTCGATCCGCCGTTCCACCCCCGCCAGATCGCCGGCGAACCGATCGGCGTACGCGGCGTAGCCCACCATGCGCGGCTGCTGCAACCAGTTCGGCTCCAGCCTGCGGACCAGGTCGAGCCGGTGGAGGTCGGGGTCGCGCTCCAGGTATGCCGTCGCCGCCCGCTGCGCGAGCTGCAGGGCGACGTCCCGGGTCGTCTGGGTGCCATACACCGCGTTCAGCCCGTCGCCGAGGTCTGGCCACCAGTGCTCCAGCCGGAGCTCGAACAGCTCCCGGCGGTCGTCGGACAGCCCGCTCAACACCGTTGCGCACTGTGTCTGAGCAGCTGATAGCCCATCGTCCATGATCCGAATCCTGCAACCAACCGTGAGGCGGCGCCAGTGGTTGGCTGGGGAAGCCGGCTGCGCTTCGTGCGGGTGCCGGCAGCGAGGGGCTCAGCGTCGGCGGACGATGGCGGCAGATCGGGCCGGCAAGCTGATCGTGCGTCCGTTGGCGCGAAGTCCGGGCTCGGTGCCAAAGAGCACGTCGCCTGATGCAACCGGCAGATCCTGAGCATGGTCGGCCAGGTTGGCAAGAACATCGAACGCGCCCCGGTGGACGACGATCCACTGGGCGTCCTCGTCGAGGTCGACCTCGACCAGGTCGAGGCGGGGGTCGGCCAGATCCGGTTGCTCACGACGCAACCGCAGCAGCTGGCGGTAGAGCGCGAGGATCTCTGCGTGCTCGGGATCCTCCCGCTCGGCCCAGCGCAGCTTCGCGCTGGTGAATGCGTCCGGATCCTGCGGGTTGACGACGTCGCCGGCGTTCCAGCCGTGCTCGGCGAACTCGTTGACCCGCCCCGTGGCGGTAGCCTCCGCCATCTCCGGCTCGGGGTGCGAGGTGAAGAAGGGCCAGGGCGTGCTGGCTGCCCACTCCTCACCCATCCAGAGCATCGGGGTGAACGGCGAGGTCAGCAGAAGGGTGGCGCCCACCTTCAGCATTCCGGGCGAAGTGATCCGCGGCAGCCGGTCGCCGGCGGCGCGGTTGCCGACCTGGTCGTGGTTCTGAAGGCAGACGACGAACCGGTATCCAGGCGTGTTCTTGACGTCCACCGGCTTGCCGCGCACGCGGCCTTCAAACGTGGAGTAGATCCCGTCGTGGAAGAACGCCCGGGTCAGCACTTTGGTCAACGCCGAGAGCGACCCGTAGTCGGCGTAGTAGGCCTGCCGCTCCCCGGACAACAGAGCGTGCAAGGCGTGATGCACGTCGTCGTTCCATTGGCCGTCGAGCCCATAGCCACCCTTGGCGTGATCGGTGAACATGACCGGGTCGTTCAGGTCGGACTCGGCGATGAGGACCAATGGCCTTCCGACCTCGGCAGAAAGGGAATTCACCCGGGCGGACATCTCGGCCAGCAGGTGGACCTCGGAGGAGTCATGCAGGGCGTGCACCGCATCCAGGCGCAGGGCGTCGACATGGAACCCTGACAGCCACATCAGCGCGTTGCCGATGATGTACTCGCGCACTGGTCCGGCCGCCTCGCCGTCCAGGTTGACCAGCTCGCCCCACGTGCTGCGGCCCGTCTTGAAGTACGGACCGAAGCGCGGCAGGTAGTTGCCCGACGCGCCGAGGTGGTTGTAGACGACGTCGAGCACGACGGCCAGGCCGCGGGCGTGGCAGGCGTCGACGAGTCGTTTGAGACCGTCCGGGCCGCCGTATGGCTCGTGCACGGCATACCAGAGCACGCCGTCGTAGCCCCAGTTCCATTCGCCGTTGAAGTCATTGACCGGCAGGAGCTCCACATGGGTCACGCCCAGCTCAGCCAGGTAGTCGAGCCGTTCGATCGCGGCGTCGAAGGTGCCGGTTGGGGTGAACGTGCCGATATGCAGCTCGTAGATCACCGATCCGAGCAGGTCGTGGCCGGGCCAGCCTGCGTCGGTCCAGGCGAAGTCGTCGGAGTAGAACCGGCTCGGCTGATGGACGCCGTGAGGTTGCCAACGGGATCGCGGGTCGGGGAGCACCTGCTCGTCGTCGTCCAGCAGGAAGCCGTAGTCACGGCCCGGCAGCGCCTCAGCCACATCTGCTCGCCACCAGCCGCTGGCGACAGGTCCCCAGTCCGACTCGAGTTCCGGCTCGAGTTCCGGCTCGAGATCCGCGGTCACCGCCGCGTGTTCGATGGGTCCGCCCGGCTCGGCGATCGTGACCCGCACGCGAGCGGCGTTGGGCGCCCACACTCTGACCTCGGGCATCAGGACTCCCTGGTGATCATCAAGACTTCTCAGCGAGCAAGAGGGCTACCGGGTACTGGCCGAGAGCATCGGCCACGTACAGCTCATCGGTGTAAGCGCAGCCGGTGAAGGTGTCGCGGTACCGACCGGGGGGCAGGACCAGGGTGGTGTCGCCCCAGCCACCCGCAGCGGACAGGCCGACCGGCAGCCGGGTCGCGAGGGTGATCGCGCCACCGCGGTCGAAGGCGACCAGATGCTTCTGCATCGGCCCGTCGACCACCAGCGGTGTGTAGCCCGTGAACATCTCGGGGTGATGGCGGCGGGCTCGCAGCGCACGGCTGACCACCCACAGCTTGGCCAGGGCGGTGCCGTCCAGGGCTGGTGGCGCGGTCAACGCGGTGAGGGCTGCGTGTAGGGACCCGAAATCCACCGGGCGTCGGTTGTCCGGGTCAACCAGGGAGTCCTCCCACAGCTCGCTGCCCTGGTAGACGTCCGGCACGCCCGGCATGGTCAGCTGGATCACCTTCTGCGACAACGAGTTCACCCAGCTGTGCGGTTCGATCAGCGCGAACATCGACGCGATCTGCTCAAGTGTCTCGGCGTTGTCAAAGGCGGCGCTGACCGCGACGTACACAGCGGTCTCGAACGTCTTGTCCTGGTCGATCCAGCCTGTCTCGACATCTGCTTCGCGCATGGCCTTCTCGGCATAGGCCTGGAACCGGTCCCTTCTGGGGTCCGGTGCCGGGTCCAGCAGAGACGGCAGAGCCGTTGGATCTGGCAGAGCCGGTAGATCCGCCGGTGCGGGCAGTGCGGGCAGGGCAGGCAGCGCAACTGCGGTCTGCCAGAGCAGGTATCCGAACGCGGCGTTCGGTATCGGTCGCAATGCCATCAGCCGTCGAGCGGTATCTCCCCACTCGTCGGGCATCTCGGCCAACACCGCGAGTCGGGCACGGATGTCCTCGCCGCGTTTGGTGTCGTGGGTGGACAGGGTGGTCATGCCGGCTGGCGATGCCTCGGCTCGGCGCAGCTGCGCGGTGTGGAACTCGACGAGCCCAGAGCCGAACCTGCCCGGGTATCCGCCGACCTCATTGAGCCCGATGAAGCGGGTGTAGCGGTAGTACGCGGTGTCCTCGACCCCCTTGGCCATGATCGCGCCGGTGAGCTGCTGGAAGCGGATGCACAGCTCGTCCGTCGGGTTGGAGAGCCGGGGGAGCAGCGCCTCGATGGCCGCGCTCAGCTGGGGTTGGCGGGCAGTGGCGCGCTGAACCGCTTGGGCAAGGTATTCCGCGCCGAGCGGCAGGCAGGAGCGGTATACCGGGAACGCGATCGTGAGCTCGGTGAGGGCGGCCACCGCGTCGTCGATCTCAGGCACGAAACGGGCCAGCCGGCGCACCTCGGCCTGCAGGATAGTGGTGGCCACCAGGCGTTTTCCATCGGCGATCTGCTGCTCGAAGTCGAGGTCGCCGCCGGTCAGCTCGACGTACAGCGCGGTCATGGCGCCTTCAGCGGCGCGATCGAGCAGCAGCGCGTTGACCTCGCTGAGCGCGTCATAACCGGTCATGCCGGCGACGTGCCAGGTTGGGGGGAGCCGCTCGCCCGGCTCGGTGATCTTCTCCACCGTGATCCAGCAGGACGGGGCGGCAGCCGCCAACCGGTCGAGGTAACCGCCCGGGTCGACAAGGCCATCCGGGTGATCGACCCGAAGACCCGTCACCCCGTAGTCGGACACCCAGCGCAGGATCTCGGCGTGGGTCGCGTCAAACACCGCTGGGTCCTCGACCCGCAGACTGGCTAGGTCGGTCTCCGCGAAGAACCGGCGATAGTTCTGCGCCGTGTCCGCGCGGCGGAAGCTGATCAGCCGGTAGTGCTGTCGGTCATGCACCGCGGCCGGGCTGCCCTCGCCGGTTCCGGGCGCGATCGGATACCGATGCTCGTAGTAGCGCAGCTCACCGTCGGCGATCGTGAGATCGGTGGTCAGGTCGGCGTCGTCACCCAGCACCGGGATCAGGACCTTGCCAGCGCTGATCTGCCAGTCGATGTCGAACCAGGCAGCGAACTGCGACGACTGGCCACATCGCAGCACGTCCCACCAGGCGCGGTTCTCCGACGGATTGGCCACACCCATGTGATTGGGCACGATGTCGACGACGAGGCCCAGACCGGCCGCGCGGCACTCCTGCGCCAGCGCGGCCAGCCCGGCATCGCCACCGCGGTCAGGATCGACGAGCCCGTGATCGACAACGTCGTACCCATGGCTGGACCCGGTGGTCGATCGCAGCAAGGGGGAGACGTAGACCGCGCCAACCCCGAGCTCGGCCAGATAGCCGACCACCGCGGCCGCGTCGAACAGGGTGAACTCCGCGGTGATCTGGAGGCGGTAGGTAGCGCTGGGGGCAGCGGGACGGCTGGGGCGGTGGGTCTCCAGCGCCGTCATCCGGTGCCCTGCAGGGGGACCCGACGTAGAAACCTCATTGACCCCACGATACGGACCCGGACGGGTGTTGGATTCCGGGCTCGCCTCCCGGGGCCTCGACGACGACGCCGCCAAGGCTCTGTCTGATGACGGATCTCAGCCCGGCCGGCAACCTGCGTAGATCACGTTCTCCAGGTGCTTCCAGTAGATGTCGACCCCTTGGAAGCCAGCCGACCGAAGATAACCGAGCTGTTGCTCAAGAGTGATCATGTAGCGGACATGGTTCTCGTGGCGGGACAGTTCCTGGGGCGTGCGATGGAGGCGTTTGCTCGCCGCCTCGGGGTCACTCTGATCGTTCATCCGCTCCCATGTGGCTTCGACAACGGGATCTGCGGAGGTCACCGGATCGTAGTTGACGTACCAGGCACCAGGGGCGAGGTGTTCCAGGATCTCCGCGAACAGACCCTGCTTGCGGTGATCGGGAATGTGGTGGATGCACATTGAGGACACGACCGCGTCGAGCGTGGTCGGAATGGCCGCGGGCCACACGCCCGTCAACATGTCGAACTCGACGTACTGGAAGCGCCCCGCGAACGGCCTCATCTCATTTTGGCCTTCATCCATCATCTGCGGTGAGAAGTCGGCGAGAATCGCGGTGCTCCGCGGATACAGACTCAGGATCCCTGCCGCCGCAGTCCCGGTCCCTGCTCCAAGATCCAGGAAGGTGAAGGCGTCCTGCTCGCCGAAGGGGAGGAGCTCACCCATGAACCGCCGCTCTGCCGCGCGCTTACGTTCACGCTCATCTGCCGTCGATGCCCAGTTCTGGACGGCCTCGTCCGACTTCCAGATGGCAGCGTTCGTGTCCGTCGACAGGTTCATGTGCAAGAGGCTAGCTGGTTCTCATCTCACGAGCTGAGGGCCTCCATCTTCGCCGAACGCGAGGTCCCGTCCCGGTCGCGGGCTACTTCATCAGCACCGAGTTCGGCGGATACACGTCCAGTCCGGTGGGGTTGTTCAGGTATCCGGGGTCGCTGCCCGCGACGTGGGTGTGACCGTACTGCCACACGACGAAGTTGGTGCGGGGGTCCACGACGATGATCCGATGATTGGCCTTGTCGTCGACCAGGAAGTCGCCGTTGGGCAGGGGCAGCGCCAGTGACGGCATGTTCAAGGCTTGGCGTCCGGTTGGGGCATAGCGCCAGAGCACGTGACCGGCGCGATCGAAGGTCAGGACTTGGCCCGGGCTGGCGTGGTCGATCGTCACGTAGCGGTTCGGGCTGATCTCGTTGCTTTCGTAGATGTAGGAGACGTTGGGCAGCTGCGCACTCCAGGCGACGTTCCCGGACAGGTCCATCTCATCGACCCAGTTGCCTCGGGCCTCGGTGACCAGGTAGTTCCCATTGGACATCGGGAACATGCCGTTGGGCTTGCCGAGAGTCGTCGGCGGGCTATGAACGCACTCGCCGGTTCCACCCAGCTGTCGACTGATCGCGTGACCACCCTTGGGTATCAGGACAATCCGGCAGTTGTTGATGTCTGGGGAGAGGATGTCCCCGTTGGCCAGCATCAACGAGCCGTCGGGGTGGTTCAGCCGTTCGGGGCCCGATCCGGGAACCCCTGGTTCGCCGAAGGTGTAGACGATCTTGTGCGTGGCGATGTCGACGACGCGAATCACGTTGTCGTCCTCCTGGGCGACGATGATCTGCCTGCCGTCCGGAGTGAAGAACGCGTCGTCGGGGGTCTTGAAGGTCTGCCCCGGAGCGAGGTCTCCTGGACGGGGGAACTGCCACATGGTCCGGCCGCGGGGGTCGATGATCATCAACCGATGGTTGTGTTCGTCCGCAATCAGGATCGGTCCTGGCAACGCCGAGGGCTTGGAACCGGAGGTCAGCCTGCCCGGACCGGAGGCGGTAAGGGTGAGAGGTGCCATGGCCGCAGTTGTTGGACGCGGTGGGGGAGATGGCGTCGTCGAGGTCGCGGCGGGCTTGACTGAGTCCTTCTGTGCTGTCGGTGTTGAAGGAGTAACGGCCGCGGCAATGAACCACCATGAGCCGAAACCGATGCCGGCAACCAGCCCGACAAGCACCCCCCGAACGATCCGTCGGCGCCGACGTACGGTCACCGGCGAGGGCGCACGGCGGTGCTGAGCGGTCACGGTGTTCCTCCAGTCTGGAAGCGGCCCGCGATCGCTGGCTCCACGGATTTGCGGTCTTCTGCACAGCAAGGACGGTTCTCTGCACAGCAAGGATAGGCGGTGCGATCAACCCACCCGACACCGCGTCGGATCTAGCGGCACAGTTCTGGCGAGGTAAGGAAACGACAGGGGGCGGTCAAGAGACGGCAAAGATTCCCTACATTGAGTCAAGTCTGGGCTAGAAATACCGTTGTGTGACCGGACAGCGGCGCCCACCGAAAGGCTCTTGTTGTGAGTGCAGGTCAGCGGTCCGGCGAAGCAGCCGCATTGGATCTCCCCCCCGAGTCTGGCGCGAACCTGACGGATGACCCGCCCGAGCTGATGCAGCTGCAGCGTGAGCTCGCGCTGCAGTCCTGGGACGCCGTCCACCGCGATCTGCCATGGATTCGCGACCTCACCCGGGCCCGGGATCGGGTCGAGCGCGCCGTCCTCGCTGACCCCTTGGTTGCTGATGACTACGACCAGACGCAACGGCAGTATGTCGTTGCCCGCCACGCGGAGGTGGTGGCCCGCCATTCTGCCCAAGCGGCCCGCGTTCACGACCTGACGAACCTGTTGGGCAGCGCCCTGGTTCAAACCGAACCGTTCGACCTCACGGCGCTGCGCAGGATCCCTCAGCGCAGTGAGTTCGAGCCCGGGGTGGCCGGGGTCTCCCTCGTGCCGCCTGTCTGGGCTGACTTCGCGCCCGATGAGATGCCGGGTCGCAAAAGGTTGCTCGACGACCAGAAGCACCGAGAGCTCAGGTTGGCCGACGCGACAGACCGTTTCCAACGTGCCCTGCGAGTGCATACCGATGCTGAGATCGCCCGCCACGGTGCGCTCGTCGGTGCGCAACGGAACCATGCCGACCGGGGCGCCGCGCGTGATGCGGAGGCGAAGGCGCACAACGATGGGCTGGACCAGTTCGCCAGTGTCCTGGACGGTGGGGACCCTGCGGCGGTGGCCGGGTTCTTCGGACTGGTGCTCTGTGGCTCGGTCTATCCGATCGACTTCCCTCAGCACTTCCGGCTCGTGTACCTGCCTGAGCTCAGCGAGCTTGTCGTGGAGGTCACCCTCCCGGGCGTCGAGGTCATCCCGACTGCCAGCGAGCTGCAGTATGTCGAGGAGTGCGACGAGGTGGTCGTCAGTCCCCGAGGTGCCGAACAGGTCGAGTCGATGTACGCATCGGTAGTGGCTCAGGTCATCTTGCGCACCCTCCACGAGCTGTTCCATTCCGATAGTCGTGGCTGGCTTGAGACAGTGACGCTCAACGGAATGGCCACGAAGATCGGTACCCGACATGACCGCGGCGTCTGCCTCGTGAGCGTGCGCACGTCGCAAGGCCGGTTCGCAGGCCTGAACCTGACACGCGACGATCCCCGGGAGAACCTGGCCGAGCTCGGACCGGTCGTGCTCTATTCATTCCAGAGACAAGAACCGATCCGAGACCTGAGCGAGGTCGACCCGGCCCATGTCGTGGAGACGGATGTCCTCACAGAGCTTGATAACCGTCTTGACGTCGTGGACCTGTCTGCCGGGCAGTTCGAGCATCTGATTCACGGGCTGCTGCCCAAGATGGGTCTGCAGATCAAACACATCCGTTCCCGAGAGGACGGAGTGGTCGACTGCCTTGTCTTTGACCCCCGTCCCGTCTTGGGCGGAGACGTCGTCGTCCACGCCGCCCAGCAGACAGAAAGCCTCGGTGTGTGGACGGCGCAGAGGCTTCATCGTGCGGTCATGGATGCCGGCGCCTCGAAGGGCATCCTGATCACGACCGCCGGGATCGACTCGGCAAGTCACTCCTATGCGTCCGGCAAGCCGCTGGAGATCATCGACGGAACGGGCATCCTGACCCTGATCGCGCAGCACACCGGAATCCGGGTGCGACTCCCACAGAAGGACCGCAGAGCCACCCCACGCGAGTGAGGGAGGAACACACGATGAAGATTGCCGTCACGGGTGGGTCGGGCAAGCTGGGGCGCACAGTTGTCGCTGTGCTGAGTCAGGCCGGACATGATGTTGTCAACCTTGATGTCGCCGGGACACGAGGTCCGGGTTTCGTGCGGGTCGACCTGACCAACTACGGCGAGACGATCGACGCGCTGTTCGGCGAGAACGACCCATCGGCCGGTCCCGACCAGGCCGCGAGGCCGGTGTTCGACGCTCTCGTTCACCTGGCCGCTATACCCGCTCCCGGCATCCTGAGCGATGTCGCAACGTTCCACAACAACATCCTCAGCACGTTCGATGTCTTCCAGGCCGCTCGCCGGGCCGGCATCCGCAACATCGTCTACGCATCGAGTGAGACGGTCCTTGGGCTGCCGTTCGATGTGCCGCCGCCCTACATCCCGGTCGACGAGGAGAACCCGGCCCGCCCGGAAAGCATGTACTCGCTGGTGAAACATCTCGAGGAGCAGATGGCCATCGAGCTGGTGCGTTGGGATCCGAAGCTCAAGATCATCGCGCTGCGCTTCTCCAACGTGATGGATCAAGAGGACTACGCAGAGTTCCCCACGTTCGACGCAGATGCGAACCTGCGCAAGTGGAACCTCTGGGGCTACATCGACGGCAGGGATGGCGCCCAGGCAGTGCTCAAGGCTCTGGAGCTCGACGCGGTGGGCTTTGACAGATTCATCATCGCCGCCGCCGACACGGTCATGTCACGGCCCAACTCGGAACTGGTCGCCGAGATCTTCCCCGGGGTGACAGTCGTCCGCGAGCTCGGTGAGCACGACACGTTGCTGTCGATCGACAAGGCGCGCCGAGTGCTCGGCTTTGACCCGCAGCACTCCTGGCGCTGAGCTAGCTCTTGACGGCACCAGCCATCAGGCCACCGACGAACCAGCGGCCCAGCAGGATGTAGACGAGCAGTGTCGGAGCGGTCACGATGAGCGCGCCGGCGAACACCTTGGGGTAGGGGACGATCTGCGAACCCGCGAGGTTGGCCAGCCCCAGAATGACCGGACCGTTGTCCTTGCTCGAGAGGAACACCGCGAACAGGTAGTCGTTCCAGATCGAGGTGAACTGCCAGATCATGGTCACCACGAAGCCGGGCACGGACAGGGGCAGGACCAGCGAGCGGAACGTCCGGATCAGCCCGGCGCCGTCGACCTTGCCGGACTCGATCAGCTCCTTGGGAATGATGGTCTGGTAGTAGTTGCGGAAGATCAGGGTGCAGATGGGTATGCCGTAGACCACGTGGACGGCCAGCAGCTGGGGGACACCTGGTTGCAGCCCGGTCATCGGCAGGAACTCCAGGAGGGGAACCATCACCGCCTGGTAGGGGATGAACATCCCGAAGAGCATCAGTGTGAAGATCACATTTGCCCCCGGGAAGCGCCACCGTGAGAGCACGAAGCCATTCATCGCGCCCAGCATCGATGAGATCGCCGCCCCCGGTATGGCGATCAGCAGGGTCCGCCCAAGAGCTGGGCTCAGCTCGGACCAGGCAGCAGACCAGCCCTCGAGACTCAACCCGCGTGGCAAGGCCCAGCGGTTGGGGCTGAGAGCCTCGCCGAAGGACTTGAAACTCGTGACGATCAGGACGTATGCAGGGATCAGGACGACCAGCAGGAAGAAGATCAGCAGCGCATATTTTACGCCCCGCGCAACCTGGGCTCGCGGCGACTTGACCACCTTGCGGTGCAGGTCCGCCGGTGCGGGTGCCGGAATCACATCGGTGGTCACGTGTTCTTCTCCTGGCGTGCGTTGTGGACAAGGTAGGGCACGACCAGCAACGCCACGAGGACCAGCAGGATCATGGCGACGGCCGCTGCCTTGGCAAAGTCCTGCTGCCCGGTGAGCGTCCACATGGTCACCATCGGCACGGATGTGTAGACGTTCTTCTCTCCCGAGATGGCCATGATGATGTCGAACATCTTCAGCGACATGTGGCCCAGGATGATCAACGCTGACAAAGCGATTGGCGAAAGCTGTGGGAACAGCACGTACCGGTAGAGCTTGTACTCGCTGGCTCCGTCGATCCGGGCCGCCTCGCGCAGCTCTGATGGGATCCCTCGGAAGCCTGCCAGGAACAAGGCCATGATGTATCCGGAGAGCTGCCAGATCGCTGGGAGTGCGATCGCAGCGATGCCCCACGTCGGGTCCGACACCCACCAGTGGTTCTTCAGGAAACCCAGACCCATCATCTCGAAGAGCTGGTTGAGACCCGAGGCGCCCGCGCCGGTGTCGCTGTTGAGCAACCAGTTCCACACCACTCCCGAGGCGAACATCGAGACCGCCATGGGGAAGAGGTAGACCGTACGGAACAACCCCTCAGCGCGAACACCCTTCTCCAGCAACAGAGCCCACAGCATTCCGAAGAACAGCGCGCCGACGATGTAGATCACGGCGAGAATGCCCAGGTGCTTGAGCGACTGGATGAAGTCCGCACTGCCGAACAGGTTTGAGTAGTTGCTGAACCCGATGTGGGCGTCGGCGGCCGTGCCCGCCGCACGCTCAAACCGGCTGTTCTGGTTGGTGGTCGAGATGTTGGCCGACCACCCGATCAGGCCGTAGACAAAGAACCCGATCAGGATTATCGATGGCGAGACCAAGAGCAGCCCTGGACCCCAGGTGCGTACTGACCGCATCTTTCGATTCACGCCATCTGCTCGCTTTCACACCTTGAAGGGGAGGCGATGTAGGGCGGGCAGCCAATCCGAGAGCGGGCCACCCGCCATACATCAATCGCCTTGCGGTAAAGGCTAGCCCAGAGTTGACCGCCAGCCGGAGTACTTCGTCGCAGCGTCAACGAGCGTCGTCTGCAGGGTTGCGACGTCAGAGTTGGCGCTGAACGCGCTCAACGCCCTCTGTACGTCGTTGTTCCATGCGCCAGGACCTGCCGAGCCGTGAGCCAGCGAGGGGGCGAGCTTGGCGCCCTTCCACTGCTCCATGGCCCATTGCTGGTACTTCGGGTAGCCCTCAGACGTGGCATCCGAACGCGCAGGGATCGAGCCCTTGACCAGGTTGAAGGCCTTCTGGCCCTCGGCACTGCCGACGACCTTCAGCCAGCACTTGGCACCCTCGGCGTTCTTGGCGCCCTTGGGCAGGGTGAACGAGTCGGACAGCCACTGGTAGACGCCGTCGGTGCCCGGTGCTGGCCAGTACATGTAGGAGGACTCAGGCATTTTCAGCGAGAGGATCTGGCCGGGAACCCAGTCACCCATGATCTGGTAGCCCGCGGTGGCGGTTGCCGGGTCGCTGGGCAGGAGGTACTTCGACATGGCGGCATCCCAGTCCATCGTCTCGCGGTCGGGGTTGGAGTAGCCCACCAACGTCTTGTAGTCGTTGAGGGCAGCCGTCACGTCGGCTCCGTCCCACTTCGTCGAGCCGTCGAACAACCCGTTGAACTTCTCGACGCCGAGGTCACCCAGCAGCGTGGTCTCGAGGAGCATCTCCTCGGCGAAACCCTTGGACAGAGCCAGCGGGGTGGCCACGCCTGCGGCCTTCAGCTTGGCCAGGTCGGCGATCCAGTCCTTGACCGTCGCAGGCGCCTTGGCCGGGTCCAGATTGGCCTTCTTGAGCACCAGCGGGTTGACCCAGGCAACGTTGGCACGGTGGATGTTGGCCGGTACGGAGTAGACCTTGCCGGCGACGGTGATCTGGTCGATCAGCTCTTTCGGGAAGGCCGTGTCGAAGCCATCAGCTTTGAACACGTCGGTGATGTCCTGCACCTGGTCGTTGGCGATGTAGTCGCTGAGCTCTCCGCCGGCGTGGGCCTGGAAGGAGTCCGGCGCGTTGCCGGCCTTGAGGTTGTTGGCCAGCAGTGTCTTGGCCTTGTCGCCACCGCCACCGGCGACCGCGGCGTTGACGAAGGTGTACTGCGAACAGTCCTTGTTGAACACCGAGATCATGCCATCGAGACCAGCCTTCTCACCCCCGGCTGCCCACCACGTGAAGACTTGAACGTTCTTGACAGCGGCGCCCGTGGCGCCTGGTTCTGTGGTGTCGGTGCTGCTGCAGGCGGAGACCGCCACCAGCGCCGTGGCCGCTAGGACTACGGCCACCTTGGTTCTTACTCGAGTCATGTCAGGACCTCCTGTGAGACCTCATGGGTAGAGCCTTCAAAGGGGCAGGAACGAAACCCGGACCCTCAGTTGGAACGTTGCAGCGCCGGCGTCGGCTGTCAACGGCCAAAAGGGGTAAATGTTGTCACTTTTGGGTATCGCTCCGAGCCCTCAAACTGTGCGCCCACAACGTCATTTCTCCTTCGGTGTCACCGTGCCCGTTGTCACAGTCACCTCGGGCTGTTGTCACCTCGGGCTGTTGTCAGCATGGTCTGCTGTCACCATGGGCTCTCGCCGACCATTGGAGAGGTCTTGGACTCTGGCAGCTGAGCACATGTTCACCGGACAATCGGGGCATAACCTCACGCCCGCCGATTCACGGAGGGTGTGGGGCGGGGTGGTCATAGATGCCAGGTCACCTCGCTGGCGGTCGCGGTCCACCCCTTCTGGTGGACGATCGTGTGGTGGCGCCCGCACAGCAACGCCCCGTTGAGCAGGCTGGTGGCCCCTCCGTCAACCCAATGGACCAGGTGATGCGCATCGGCCCACTGCGGCGGCGCCGAACAGCCCGGGATCGTGCAGCCCTTGTCGCGCAACCACAACGCCCGCAACAGCCCTGGGGTGAACAGTCGCCTGGCCCGGCCCACGTCCAGGACCTCGGAGTCGCCTCCCAGAACCACCGGGATGATCATTGCGTCGCACGCGATCCGCCGGATCGTCTCCGGGCCGAGCAGCTGCCCGCCCAGCGTGGACCCGGCACCGCACCCGTTCCTCAGCGCGTCCAGGTCCATGGTCACCCACAGCGCGGCTTTGGTCGTGGTCGGCGCGTCACCTCCCGCGGCGGCGGCCCGTCGGCAGATCGCGACCAACGCCTCACCGCGGCGCTGGTCGGAGGAGCGCAGGTCTGGGCAGTCCGGGGCGGGGTTCGGCGCCGACAGCGGACCGAGCATCGCCTCCAGGACTTCCTTGCCCTCGGGGTCCAGACGCAGTCGGTACTCGGCCATCCCGTCGTCATCCAACGGCTGGGACAGCGACACCCCGTGCTTGAGCTGGTCGGCCCGGCGCTGGAAGTCGCCCTGCTGACCGTGGGTCGCGATCAGCTGGTCGCGCAACCCGCGGATCTCCCCGGGGCCGTGGTCCATGGCAATCTGGACGAAACCGGCCCACACCGCCTCGACCGCCTCATCGCGCAGCCGTGGGCGCAGCTTGTCCATCTCGACCAGGGCCACCGCGGCGTTGCGCACCGTGACTCGGGACCCCAACACCGCTGCTGCCAGGGCCAGGTTGCGGACCGAACGGGTCGCGTGGGCCACCTTGACCAGCTGGCCCGCCCCGCCGGCTCGGAACGAGGGAGCCCACTGGATCACCCACCCCGCGGCGGTCGCACAGTCCGAGCCCGCCACCACGCCACGGCTCAACGCCTCGGCCAGGATGGCAACCCGCGCCGCGTCGATCTGCCGGGACAGGTCGTCAACCTCACGCAGGAACGGACCCAGCTGGTCGTTGCCGACCCGGACCACGACCTCACCGAGCCCGGCGAGCAAGGATGTCGCGGCAGTCACGCCCGTGCGCCGCGCGTCGATCGTCGACGTCGCGTCGATCGTTGAGGTCCCTGACATGTCTTCAACCTAGACGCGACCACCGACAGGCGCCGGACTCCGCGCGAACGCCGCCCTGCAGTGTATTGCCCTGTGGATAAACGCAATTCGACCCTGGAAACGTGCTATGGCCAAGTCCGTCAGGTCCGCCCGGACCTCAGGTCTGTCAGGTCCGCCTGCACCTCAGGTCTGTGGCACGAGGCTGAACGCGCCCTCTTCCTCCTGCGCGTTGTGCAGCCGCAACACGGCATACAGCCCGTAGAGCAGGCGCCGCAGCTCGACGACGTCCTCAGGCTGGACGGTCTCGACCTCAAGGCCCATCAGCAGCCGCCGCAGCCGGGAGACCTGGTGCTCGATCTCGGCGTGCGTGCGGCTCATCGCCGCGGTCGCGTCCGTCCCCCCGAGCGCCCGGTCGACCAGCGGAACGAGCAGCTCCTCGTCGGCACGTTCGTGCGGAAGGAGCTCGCGCTCCAACCGGTCCAGCAGCGCATGCACCGGAACAAGGTCGGACTCTCGCTTCGAGAGTCCGTCGGCCACCGACCGAATCTTCTCGATCAACGGGAGTACGGCGTCGTGCTCGGCCCGCAGTCGCAGCGCGGTGGCGACGTCCGCGGGGGCCATCGCGATCGTGTGCACCTCGCCGGGCAGCACAGCCCGCAGCGCGATGCCGATCGCCAACACGTCGATGACCTCCTGCACGACTGCGCCGGCCGCGGGCGGAAGGTACCCCAGCGCGGCAACGACCATCGCGGCGAGCGACAGACCCATACCGACCAGGACGGACTGCAGAGCAATCCCCTTTGAGCGCCGGGCAATGAGGATCGCGTCGGCGAGGGCGTCGACCCGGTCGACCGTGAGTACGACGTCGGCCGCCTCGGATGACGCGGTCGCCCCCCGCGCCGCGAGCGCCACCCCAACCCCCGCCGCCGCGAGGGCTGGTGCGTCGTTGATGCCGTCGCCGACCATGATCGTCGCGCCCCGCGCCGACTCGTGCTGGATCGCGGCAAGCTTGTCGGCGGGATCGCAGTCGGCCAGCACTGTGTCGACGCCCACGATGCGCCCGACCATGTCCGCGATGTCGGCACGGTCGCCGGTAACCAGCACGACGCGCGTGATCCCGGCTTCGCGCAGCGCGCGAACCATCCTGGGGGAGTCTGGCCGAATCGTGTCCTCGAGCAGGAACGCGCCGGCGGGCTCGTCATCGACGGCGACGAAGACGGTCAGGGAGCCGTCCAGATCGGCGCGACGACGCACCTGGCGCACCCACGGCGGCGCGGTCTCGCCGACGATCCATGCGGCCTTGCCCACCTTCACCCGGTGTATGCCGACGGTCCCCTCCAGTCCGTAGCCGTGCACTTCTTTGACGTCCTCGGGCATCTGGAGGGCCAACCCGCGCCGGGTGCCGCCGGTGACGATGGCGCCGGCCAGGACGTGCGCCGAGACCTGGTCGAGGGAGGCGGCGAGCCGCAGCACCTCGTCGGCATCCATGGTGTCGCTGGCCGTGACCACGTCGGCCAGGACCGGGTGCCCCTGGGTCAGCGTGCCGGTCTTGTCGAAGAGCATCACGTGTCCGCCGGCCAGCCGTTCGAGGGCGCTGCCGCCCTTGATGACGACTCCAATGTGAGCGGCACGGGACAATCCGGACATGATCGCGATCGGGGCCGCGAGCAGCAGCGGGCACGGCGTGGCGACCACGAGCACGGCGACCGCACGGACGGCATCCCCGCTGAGCGCCCAGGACGCACCTGCGAGGGCGAGCGTGAGCGGCACGAAGAGGATGGCGAAGCGGTCGGCCGCGCGCACGAACGGCGCCGACGAGGCCTGGGCCTGTTCGACCAGACGCACCACGCCGGCGTATGTCGACTCCGCGGCCAGCGCTGTCGCGACCAGGTCTATCGGCTGCCCCGCGTTGACCACACCGCTGCGGACGGCGTCTCCGGCGAGCCGCTCGACCGGCAACGGCTCACCGGTGAGCGCGGACTCATCCAGCACGGCGGGGGAGCGGAGCCGTCCGTCGACCGGGACGATCTCGCCCGTGCCCACGAGCAGAAGGTCGCCGACGACGACGTCGTCCACCGGGATCTCGACGACCCCGTCCTCGACGCGGCGTCGGGCGGTGCGGGGAGCGCGCTCGACCAGAAGGCTCAGCTCACGACGCGCCCGCGCGGCCGCCCGGGCCTCGAGGAGCTGCCCGCTGGCGAGCATGACCGTGATCATCGCCCCGGCGAACGGCTCGTTGACTACGATGGCGCCGGCCAGGGCGAGCACCGCGATGACATCGACGCTCAGCTGACCGCGCCGGATCGCGCTGATCGTCCAGGAGATGGAGAAGCCGAGGCCCAGGACGTTGCCGGCGATCCACAGGACGCGGGCCGGCGTGTCGGCATTCAGCAGCCACGCCGCGCCTCCGGCGAGCAGCAGCACCGTGGAGACGGAGAACAGAAGAGTTTCCTTGCTTGCACGCAAACGGG
This sequence comes from Dermatophilaceae bacterium, assembly GCA_035654835.1. Taxonomy (GTDB): domain Bacteria; phylum Actinomycetota; class Actinomycetes; order Actinomycetales; family Dermatophilaceae; genus UBA4719. Next base: position 44,713 of record DASRVZ010000030.1, read on the forward strand.
TCACGCGCGTCATTGTCCCGACTTACGTGGCTGGGGCACAGAGTCGAAAGGCCCGCCTTACTCGTGTGACTTCCGAGGCATGGATGGCCGACACATCGAGCAGGTGCGCCGATCTCCTCCGATCGTGAATCGGCCAGGAGCGGCTGAAACCGTTGAAGGGCAAGTGGTTGGCGCTTTGTTCTGGCGTCCAGTCGAAACAGACAAAATCGATAAACCGAACAATATTCCCCACAAGGTTGTGTTTTGGGCCATCGTCGTGCAGGCTTGTAAGCGCTTACATATACGGAGGCGGTCAATGGCGACCAGCGGACAGGGCACTCGCCCCACGACGATCTACTCCGTTGCGCAGCTTGCCGGCGTGTCGATCGCCACCGTCTCGCGAGTGCTCCAGGGGACCGGCGCCACCTCTCCGCAGATCCGGGCGCAGGTGCTCCAAGCCGTCGAGGATCTCGAGTACGTGCCTCGTCGATCGGCGCGAAGTCTGGCCGTCCAGCGCCATGACGCCCAGGGGCTCGTAGTCCATGACCTGACCGGCCCGTACTACTCCGAGCTGCTGATGGGCTATGAGTCCGCCGCTGCCCAGTTCGGCAAGAGCGTCATCATCGTGGTCACCGGTCAGCGTGAGGACCCGGAGCGGGCCGTGCGTGAGCTCGAGAGCCGCGTGGACGGCCTCGTACTGGCCAACTCGACACTTCCGGACGACGAGGCGCGCGCCCTCGGCCGGCGTACCCCAGTGGTTCTGCTCGCCCGTCCGACCGTGCCTGGCTGTGACTCCGTCTCGGCCGAGAACGTCCCGAGCGCAAGGGCGCTCACCGATCACCTCATTGCCCATGGCAGACGCCGGCTGTTCTTCGTCGGTGACCCCGACGGCTCACCAGACGTCCAGGAGCGCTATCGCGGATTCACCGCGGCGCTGTCCTCCTCGGACGCGTCCGCCGTCGGCCCGGCCATCCGGGTCGACTTCCGTGAGCACTCGGGTGCAGAGGTCGCGGCTCAAATCATGGGTGAGGTCAACGGGCCGGATGCGCTGGTCTGCGCCAACGACGAGCTGGCCCTGTCAACGATGAAGGCGTTGCAGCGCGCCGGCGTCAAGGTCCCGGAAGACATCGCCATCGTGGGCTGGGACGACGTCATGACTGCCCGCTATGTCAGCCCCGGACTGACCACGGTTCGTCAGCCCCTCTTCGAGCTGGGCCGCCTTGCAGCGACCCGGCTCCACGAACGTATTGCCGGCGCCCCCGTGGGTCCGGAACCACGGATCCTGCCGACCGAGCTGGTCTTGCGGTCGTCGTGTGGCTGTCCCGAGACGGACGACCGCGACGCGCCGTGGGTCACCAGCTGAGGCAGAACCACCGCACTCGGGCAACCCCGCCCGACCTAGGAGGAAACAGAAGATGAAACGCAACATCCGCATCACCGCAGTGGTGGCGCTCGCCCTGACGACCAGCATGGGGCTCGCAGCCTGTGGCCGGTCCGCGGACACGGGCGCCAAGGCTGGCGACACGGCAAAGACCGTGAGTTCAGGCAAGGCCACGGGCACGATCACGGTATGGGCCATGGGCGCAGAGGGCGACAACCTGCCCAAGCTGACCAAGGACTTCGAGGCAGCCAACCCGGGCGTCACGGTTGAGGTCACAGCGGTCCCCTGGGACTCTGCCCATGACAAGTTCAAGACCGCGATCACCGCCGGCAAGACGCCGGACGCCGCAATGGTCGGTACGACGTGGATGGGTGAGTTCGCCCAGGCGCTCGACCCGACGCCCGCGACGATCGACAAGACCACCTTCTTCGAAGGTGCACAGAAGACCACCGAGGTGGCTGGCACGTCATACGGCGTGCCTTGGTATGTCGAGACCCGCCTCGTCTACTACCGCAAGGACCTGGCCGAAAAGGCCGGCATCACCACGCTGCCGACCGACTGGGCCGGGCTGAAGGCCATGGCCAAGGCGATGCAGGACAAGGCGGGCGCCAAGTGGGGCATCAACCTCCAGGCTGGCGGACAGGGCTCATGGCAGACGATTCTGCCGTTCGCCTGGTCCAACGGCGCCGAGGTCGCCACTGCTGACCAGAAGAAGTTCACCTTCGACACGCCGGAGACGGCCGAAGCGGTGAAGTACTACCAGAGCTACTTCACCGACGGCATCTCCCTCCCGAAGGCTGCAGCCGAGGGCTCGACCGAGCCCAACTTCGTCAACGGTTCCGTCCCGATGTTCATCTCGGGTCCGTGGATGATGGGCGCAGTCGAGAAGGTCGGCGGCGCTGACTTCAAGGACAAGTACGGCGTCATGCAGATGCCGAAGCAGAAGACCGCCACATCATTCGTCGGCGGATCTGACCTCGTGGTCTTCAAGACCAGCAAGAACCGCGACAGCGCCTGGAAGCTCGTCCAGTGGCTCTCCGACCCCGCGACCCAGGTCAAGTGGTACGGACTGTCGACCGACCTCCCGTCGGTGAAGAGCGCATGGCAGGACCCGGCACTGACCGCGGACGAGAAGCTCGCCGTCTTCGGCAAGCAGCTCGAGGATGCCAAGGCTCCTCCGGCCATCGCCACCTGGGAAGAGGTCGCCTCGGCGTTCGACTCCGAGATGGAGAAGGTCACCAAGAGCGGCTTGGACCCGGCGGCGGCGCTCAAGGCCGTGCAGGTCAAGGCTGACTCCATCGGCACCGGCAGCTGACCGATGTCCACCATCGCGCCGGCGCGCGGCTCGGAGGCTCCCAAGCCTCCGGCTGGGCGCCGGCGCAAGGGGCAGTCGCGACAGAGCAGGGCCGCGTGGATTCTGGCCCTGCCCTTCCTCTCGCTCTTCACGGTATTCACCGCGTGGCCAGTGATCTCCTCGCTCTACATGAGCCTCACGGACATCAAGTCCAGGGACCTTCGCTCACCATTCGCCGTGACCTTCGTGGGATTCGACAACTACGCCAGGGTCTTCGGTGATGAGACGTTCCGGAAGTCCGTGCTCAACACGTTCTACTTCGCGCTGGTCGGCGTCCCACTGACGCTGGGCATCGCTTTGGCGGCGGCTATCGCACTGGACAAGGGCATCACCCGGTTCCGCACCCTGTTTCGGGTCGGGTACTACACCCCGGTCGTCACCTCGATCGTCGCGGTGGCCGTGGTCTGGCGGTTCCTGCTCCAGCCCGACATCGGCCTGGTCAACACCGTGCTCGGTTGGGTCGGCATCAACGGGCCTGACTGGCTGCAGAACACGACCTGGTCGATGCCCTCGCTGATCGTCATGGCGTCCTGGCGCAACTTCGGCACCGCGATGATCATCTTCCTCGCCGGGTTGCAGTCCGTGCCGGTAATGCTGCACGAGGCGGCATCCATCGACGGAGCGTCGGCGTGGCAACGGTTCCGCCACATCACGCTGCCGATGTTGCGACCGACGATGCTCTTCGTCTCGGTCACGACCGGCATCGGATACCTGCAGGTCTTCGAGGAGCCTTTCGTGATGACCCAGGGTGGCCCGCTGGACTCCACGCTCACGATCTCGATGTACACGTACAAGCAGTTCAGCTTCGGCAACTACGGGTTCGCCGCGTCGATGGGATACGTGCTGTTCGTGATCATCGTCGCGCTGACCGCTGTCCAGTTCCGCTTCTTTCGCTCCAACACCTGACGGGAGGCGAATACGTTGCATAGCAAGAGATCCACCTCCTCACAGATACTGCTGTATGCCGTGCTGACGATCGGGTTCATCTTGGTCGTCACGCCCTTCGTCTGGATGATCCTCGGCAGCTTCAAGAGTGAAGGTGAGCTGCGCCAACTGCCGCCGACGTGGTGGCCGCAGACCGGCACGCTCGACAACTACCGCGATCTGTTCGACAAGGCAAAGTTCCTGACCTACTTCTTCAACTCGACCCTCGTGGCCGTCATCGTCACCACCGGCAACGTCATCTTCTGTTCGATGGTCGGCTACGCCCTGGCAAAGCTGGACTTCGGCGGCAAGAAGCTGGTCTTCGGCCTCGTCATGGGCACCCTGCTGCTCCCGGGCATGGTGACGTTCGTCCCGTTGTTCGTCCTCGTGGCCAACATGGGCCTGGTGGACTCCTATCCGGGGCTTATCCTTCCGTTCCTCGTGACGCCGTTCGGGGTGTTCCTCATGCGGCAGTTCATCCTGCAGCTCCCGGATGACCTGCTCGACGCTGGCCGGATCGACGGTGCCAGCGAGCTTCGCATCTTCCGCCAGATCATCCTGCCGCTGTGCGGGCCGGCTCTGGGCACACTCGGGATCCTCACGTTCCTCAGCAGCTGGAACAGCTTCCTGTGGCCTCTCGTGGTCGCCCAGACCCAGGACTACTACACGCTGCCGGTTGCGTTGGCGCTGTTCTCCACCGGCCAGAACGAGACCGACTACGGTCTCCTGCTGGCCGGGGCGACCGTTGTCGTCATGCCCATCGTGATCGTCTTCCTCATCCTCCAGCGCCGGTTCATCGAAGGCATTGCCAGTACCGGCATCAAGTAACGCCTGACATCCAACTCAGGTGAAACGATTGATATGTAAGGGAATCTGAACATGACCGACGCTTCTGCTTGCCTGCCCAAACCGATCATCGCCAACCGTCGCCAACTCCTTGTGGGAGGCGCCGCCGTCGCCGCGGTGGGCCTGACCGTGGCCAGACCAGGGAAGGCGTATGCCGCCACGACGACTCCCTTGGGGGTCACGTCTCGGCCAGCCGGCGGGATCGACCGCGACACGATCCAGCGGTGGGCTCGTGACACCTGGGCCTCGCTGGTCGCCATGACCGACCCACGCACCGGGTTGCCCGCCGACAACATCAGCGGACCGCTCAGGTCGCCAAAGCGCAGCGGCTACACCTCGCCGACCAACATCGGTGGCTACATGTGGAGCACCGTCATCGCTCGCGAGCTCGGGATCATCAGCGCGGGGCAGTGCCTCGCCAGGCTTACCCGGACCCTGACAACTCTGAAGAGGATGAAGCACCACGAGCCGAGCGGGATGTTCTACAACTGGTATGACGAGGCCAACGGCGACGTGGTCACCGTCTGGCCCGAGAACGGCACTACCGTCGACCCGTTCCTGTCCAGCGTCGACAACGGCTGGTTCGCCGCGGCGCTCATGACCGTCCGCAACGCGGAGCCCAAGGTTGCCGGTCTCGCAAATGGGTTGCTGGACAAGATGAACTTCGGCATGTACTTCAACAAGGACGCGCGTCCGGGCACCGCTGGCCTGCTGCGTGGCGGCTTCTGGGACGCACAGCCAGCGGGTAGCTTCACCAAGGGCAACTACCTCGGCATCGGACCGGACGTCTACTACACGAACAACCACTACGACATCCTCGTCTCCGAGCCTCGGATCGCGACCTACATCGGTATCGCCCACGGTCAGATCCCGCCGGAGGCCTACTACTCCACCATGCGCACCTTCCCGGACGACTGGGACTGGCAGGAGCAGAAGCCGGTCGGCGAGCACCGCACCTACATGGGCATCGATGTCTTCGAGGGCGCCTACACCTACCGTGGCATGCACATCGTCCCGAGCTGGGGCGGTGACATGTTCGAGGCACTGATGCCCGATCTCTTTGTCCCAGAGGCCAGCTGGGCCCCTCGGTCATGGGGCATCAACCACGCCCTCACGGTCCGCGCCCAGCGCGAGCACGGGCTGGACGACGCCAAGTACGGCTACTGGGGCTTCTCGCCGGCCAGCAAGCCCGGTGGCGGCTACAGCGAGTGGGGCGTCGACCCGATCGGGATGCGGCCTGACGGCTACCCGTCGGACATGGAGCGCACCAACTACTACAACGGCAGCTACGGACCCCGTACTGATGGATCCAGCGCCAACCCCGCCTGGGGCGACGGCGTTGTCACCCCGCACGCCGCGTTCCTGGCCATGCAGTACGAACCGGTCGAGGCCTTCGACAACCTCGTCAAGATCGAGCGCAAGCTAAAGGCATATGGCGAGGGTGGTTTCTACGACGCGGTCGCGGTCGACTCCAGAGTCATCGCCAAGCGCTACCTGTCGCTGGACCAGGCCATGGTCCTCGGCGCGATCGGCAACGTGTTCTGCAACAACGTGATTCGACGGAACTTCATCAAGGGCGCCGTCCAGTCCGCGATCAAGCCGCTCATCGGGATGGAAGAGTTCGGCGCCGGCGTCATTTCTTGAGAGCCCTACGTGCTCTGGTTTGGTGGGACAGCAAAGTGATTCACGTCAACGATCATGAAGCTGGCTCGTCCCGGATGGGTTGCGTCAGCAGCCCATCCGGGATCCGGGCGGAGTTCACCACGAGCGGCGTCCTGCGCCGACTCGAGGTCGGTGATCGAAGCCTGCTGATGTATCCGGCCGAAGAGCTCGAGGCCGGTCTGGCCAACCTCTATCTGCGGATTCGAGGTGACGCGGGCGCCGAGTCCGTGGCGATGATGGGGCCGGGCAGTGGCAGCACGGTCAGCTGGACCAGCGACGGGCCCATCATCACCGGAACCTGGCGCGACCTGGAATACACCGTCACCTTCCGCCTCGCCGACGCCGTGACCGCTTGGTACTGGCACGTCTCGGTGAAGAGCCTCCGATCGGGCCCGACGGAGATCGACGTGGTCTATGCCCAGGATCTGGCTCTGGCGCCCTACGGTGACCTGCGCGCGTGTGAGTACTACGTCAGCCAGTACCTCGACCTCACGCCGGTGGAGACTTCAGCGACGGGCACCGCTCTCGCAGTGCGTCAGAACATGCCTGGTCCCACGGTTCCCTGGGCGATTGTCGGCTGTCTCACCGAAGGTGTGGGTTGGGGCACCGACGCCCTTCAGCTGGTGGGTCGCGCACACCATGCCGGCGCCCAGCCTGTCGGGCTGTCGGCCCTGGACCTGCCCAGCACCCGTCTTCAGCATGAACACACGCTCGCCCTCCTGCAGGCCCGTTCGATGCAGGTCGCTGGTGGCGAGACTGTGACCACCGGGTTCTTCGGGGCCTATCAGCCCGACCACCCTGCGGCGACATCCGCCGTGGACAGGGCCGTTGTCGACGAGGCCTTGGCCCAGCCGGAAGCGCGGTTGGAAGCGCTGCTGACCGCGAATCGCGATGCAGCAGAGGGCGTTTCGGCCGTCTCGCAGGTTGCGGTCGCCTCGCTCTTCACGTCTTCGCCGACACTGGCCTGCACGCCGCTGGATCATGACCAGCTGGTCGAGCTCGCCGGCGAGGGGCAACAGCACGCCGAGTGGGATGGCGAGACGCTGCTCAGCTTCTTCGCGGACGACGGGAGTCACGTCGTCACCAGCGCCAAGCAGGCCGCGGTCCTGCGCCCGCACGGTCACGTGATGCGGACCGGTGCGGCGTTGGTCCCTGACGAGGGCAGCCTCACGACGACGGCCTGGATGGCTGGGACGTTCCACTCGCAGGTCACCGAGGGGCACGTCAGCCTGAACCGCATGCTGTCCACTCGCCGCAGCTACCTGGGCCTGCGAGCGGCGCAGGGGTTGCGGATCTTCGTGGAGACCCCGGATGCCGCGAACGGATGGGCTCTGCTGGACGAGCCCAGCGCGTGGGCGGTTGGCCTGGACTCCTGCCGCTGGTGGTACTCACACGATGGCGGGCTGATCGAGGTCGCGTCCACCGCACCTGCGCAGTCGCATGAGCTCGGCCTCTCGATCCGGGTACTGAGCGGTCCGTCCGTCGGTTTCCTGGTCTGCGCCCATGTCGCGCTTGGTGGGGACGACGGTCAGGACCCCGAGCCGCCCCTGCTCGAGCAACATGGCCATGCGGTCACGGTGCGCCCGATGGTGGGTTCCGAGATCGCGACCCGATTCCCCGACGGGTCGTTCCGGTTCTCCTGGACGCCAGGAACGATCGATCAGGTATGCCGTGACGAGGTTCTCTTCCTGGACGGTCAGTCACGCGACCTGCCCTGGGTGACGATGCGTACGACAGCGACCACCTACGTGCGTCTGGCACTGACGTCCGGTCTGATCCCGACCGCTGACCTCGCCAAGCAGATTCTGGTGAAGCAGGCGCTCGTAGGCCAACCGGAGCCCGAGTTCTGGGACGGAATCAGCGGCTCGGTGCGGCTGCGGCCTTCTGCGGATTCCCCACTGGCCGAGGAGGTTTCGAGGCTCGACGCAATTCTGCCGTGGTTCGCGCACGATGCCCTGGTCCACTACCTGTCACCGCGAGGGCTGGAGCAGTCCACCGGCGGCGCCTGGGGCACCCGGGACGTCTGTCAGGGACCGGTGGGCCTGCTCATCGCTCTTGGACAGACCGCACCTCTGCGTGACCTCATCCTGCGCGTCTACCGGGCCCAGAACGCTCGAGGCGACTGGCCGCAGTCCTTCGAATTCTACCCACGCGAGCTGCGTGGCGGGCAGGGCGACTCTCACGGTGATGTCGTCTTCTGGCCGGTCCTGGCGCTGGGGGAGTACCTCGCAGTCACCGGCGACGTCAGCCTGTTCGCCGAACGGATCCCGTTTGTCGACGACGACGAAGCCACGGCGGGGGAGCCGATGCTCGAGCATGTGCGTCGGGCCCTGGCCAAGATCGTCGCCGGCACTGTGCCCGGCGGCCCCCTGCCGGCGTACGGTCACGGCGACTGGAACGACTCGCTGCAACCGGCCGACCCCCAGCTCGCGGCACGCTTGTGCTCCACCTGGACGGCGACCCTGCAGGTGCAGGCGCTGCGCACGCTGGCCGCCTCGCTGAGGACAGTGAGCTCTCGGCTCGACGGCCAGGACGCTACCGACGCGATCGAGTACGCCCAGCAATCCGAACGAATCGCCGACGAAACCGCTGAAGCCATGCACACCCTTCTGATGCGCGACGGAGTGCTGGCCGGGTACGGACTGTTCGGTGACGACGGGTCGATCGAGCACCTCGTCCACCCGTCAGATCAGCGAACGGGTCTGAAGTACGGCGTCCTGCAGATGATCCACGCGATCTCCGGCGACCTGCTCTCGCCGAGGGAGGCGCGTGAGCACCTGGACGTCATCGACGAACACCTGCTCGGTCCGGACGGGGCCCGGTTGTTCGACCGTCCCGCCCGCTACCACGGCGGCCCGATGGAGGTCTTCCAGCGTGCGGAGGCCAGCACCTTCTTCGGGCGTGAAATCGGGATCATGTACACGCACGCCCACCTTCGCTATGCCGAGGCCCTGGCTCGCCACGGTGACGCCGAGCGGCTGCTGGAGGCCCTCGCCCTGGTCAACCCCATCGGGGTGACCGAACGGGTTTCGAACGCCCGGCCACGACAGTCGACCTGTTACTACTCCTCGTCGGACGCGGCCTTCGCCGACCGCTACGAAGCAGCCGAGCACTACGGCGACGTCATGGCCGGCACGGTGCCGCTCGAGGGAGGCTGGCGGGTCTACTCCTCCGGCCCGGGGATCTTCCTGCGCCTCGTCGTCGAATGCCTCCTCGGCGTGCGCCGACGCGGCGATGTCCTGGAGATCGACCCGGTGCTCGCTCCGGCTCTGGACGGGCTGCAAGCGACGGTGCCGGTCGACGGCATACCGCTGGATCTGACCTTCCGGGTCAGCGATCGCGGCGTGGGACCAACCTCGGTGGCGCTGAATGGTATTGCGTTGCAGTCGAATCCGCTGTCGAACCCCTACCGTCCCGCTGGCGTCGCCATCGACATGGCGTCGGTGAGGGCGGCGATGAACGCCTCGGTGCGCAACCACCTCGAGATCCAGGTGTCCTGACATGACCACACCACCGGGCAGCACCGGGCCGCAGGAGAACCACGTGCGGCCGTGGTTACGGACCGATCTCCCGATCGAAGAGCGCGTCGAAGCCCTGTTGGCCGAGATGACGTTGGCCGAGAAGGTGGGTCAGACCCACCAGAGCGCCAACGTTGATCCCATCGACGATGAGGAGCTCATCCGCGGTGGCGGGATCGGGTCGAGTCTTCTCGCCAGCGGGGCCACGGCCGGCAATCAACGCGACGCCGGCATTCGGGTCGGCACCATCGATGCGGTGCAACGGATCGCCGTCGAGCAGTCACGCCTGGGGATCCCCCTTCTGTTCGCGCGCGATGTCATCCACGGGCATCGGACGGTCTTCCCAATCCCGCTCGGGCTCGCCGCCGCCTGGGACGAGGACCTCGTACTCCGCACCGCGCGGCTCGCTGCCGCCGAGGCCAGCCTTGACGGGGTCGCCTGGACCTTCGCCCCGATGCTGGACATCTCCGAGGAGCCCCGATGGGGCCGGGTGGCCGAATCGTTGGGGGAGGCTCCGGTGCTTGCCGGTCGACTCGGTGCGGCGATGGTGCGCGGATTCCAGGGCGACGATCCTGGTTCGGCTGACAGCCGTGGTGCCGGCTCGATCGCGGCCTGCGCCAAGCACTTCGTCGGCTATGGGCTCGTCGCCGGTGGCCGGGACTACGAGACCGTCCAGGTGGGCGAGAACACCTTGCGCAACCTTCATCTACGCCCGTTCCGGGATGCTGTGGATGCGGGCTGCGCCACCGTCATGGCGGCCTTCACCGACGTCGATGGCGTGCCAATGCACGCCCACCGCCGGTTGCTCCGGGAGGTGCTCAAGGGCGAATGGGGCTTCGACGGCGTCGTCGTTGCCGACTGGGACGGCATCGGTCAGCTGGTCAACCAGGGGGTGGCCTCAGACCTGCGGGACGCGGCTGCTCAGGCGATCGCCGCAGGCGTGGACATCGACATGGTCTCCAGCGCCTACGCCGCACACCTGGTCGAGCTCGTCGAATCCTGCGAGGTGCCACTCGACCTGGTCGATGACGCCACTCGCCGCATCATCCGCCTCAAGATTCGGCAGGGGTTGTTCGAACGGCCTTACGTGGGCACGTCGAACTCATCACCGGCCCTTGGGCCGGAGGCCCGCGCCCTGGCACGGGAGGCGGCCGCCGCGTCGTTCGTTCTGCTCTCGAACAACGGCACCCTCCCGCTGGCCCCGAACCCGGGTCGGGTCCTGCTGACCGGTCCGTTTGTGGAGGAGGGGGAGGCGCTCTTCGGCACCTGGACCCTCGACGGCCGGGGCGAGGACGTCGCGAGCCCAGCGGCCGCCATACGGGATCGGTTGCAGGACAATGCGATTGTCGATGGCGGGCGCTTCAGCGACAGAACATTGCACCTGGTCCGCCAGTCCGACGTCACTGTCGCTCTTGTTGGCGAACACCCGTCGCGTTCGGGCGAGGCGAACTCCGTCACCGATATCGGACTGCCCGCGGGTCAGCTGGAGGTCCTGAGCGCGATCGCCGCCATCGGCAAGCCACTTGTCGTCGTCGTGTTCACCGGCAGGCCCCTGGACCTTGGCGAGGTTCTGGACCTCGCCGACGCCGTCCTGATCGCCTGGCACCCAGGGGTCGAGGCTGGACCGGCTTTGGTCGAAACGCTGTTCGGCGACCGTGCACCCGGCGGGCGTCTGCCGATGACGTTCCCCCGCAGCGTTGGTCACCTTCCCTCCAGCACGCATGCCCGCCCCACCGGCCGTCCCATCGCCGCGGCCGACGACCCCGTGATCGGTCGGTATCTCGACGCGTTGGTCTTGCCACGCTTCTCTTTCGGGTGGGGACTGACGTACACGGCGTTCAGCTACGGGCCACTTCGGTTGTCCTCAAACGACATGTCACTGAGCGGCGGTTCCATCGAGGTGAGCGTCGACGTGACCAACTCGGGAACGCGCCCGGGCCGCGAAGTCGTGCAGCTCTACCTTCGCGATCTGGTTGCCGACGTGACCCGGCCTCTTCTCGAGCTCGCCGACTGGGTCAGCCTGGTCCTGGACCCCGGGGCCACCGGCACGGCAACCTTCGCGATCACCCCTGCGCAGCTCTCCTACTACGACCGCACCATGACCCACCGGATCGACCCCGGCGCAGCCGTGGTCACGGTCGGCCCAAACGCCTCCAGCGGTGCCTCGGCCCGGATCACCGTCACGCAGTAGGTCCCCATGGCTCTCGCGGTCAGGTCGGCGTTGGCGCGGGTGTGGTGGCAGTCGGCGAGGTCGGCGTACCGGTCGGCGCAGGGGTTCCGACAGTGGTGGTCGCGGTGGGGGGTCGAGTCGTCGGAGACGTTGTCGGCGCCTCGGTCGGGGAGACGGTGGCGGGTCGCGCCGTCGGCTCCTTCGTCGGCTCACGAGGAGACGGCGTGCCGGTCCTGGTGTCGATCACCGGGGTTCCGCCGGGTGGGGTGATCGTGACCGGTGGAGGCCGAAGCCACAGGTAGGTCACCAGTGTCAGCGCGAACAGCGCCATGAGCAGCCAGGTGGACCGCCGGGGACGCATCCAGGTCGAGAGCCACTCACGCGTCGTCACAACGTCAACCCGGTCACGACGTCATGTCCGTCGGCGCTGATGTGTCCAGCTCGATCGGTACGTTGATGCCCTCACGGCGTAGCGCCGCCGCGATGCGACCGCGCAGGGCGAGCCCGACCTGGAACTGCCGGCCCGGCAGGGTGCGGGCCACGATTTCAACGTGGATCTGGTCGACGTCGATTCTCTCGACGCCCATCACGACGGGCGCATCAAGGAGCTGGGGGTGGAGCTCCTCGTCGGCGAAGACCTCGCGCCCGACCTGCCGCAGGATCTCGGTGGCGCGGCCGATGTCGACGGTGAGGGGGAAGGGCACATCGACGACGGCTCGAGCCCAGTCCCGTGACAGGTTGGTGAGCTGCGCGATGGAGCCGTTGGGAGTGATGATGACCTCGCCGTTGGCGGTGCGGATCTTGGTCATCCGAAGCGTCACGTCCTCGACGGTGCCGACCACACCGCCAGGGATGCCAATACCAGCGATGCTGATGAGGTCCCCGAAGCCGTACTGGCGTTCGGCGATGATGAAGAATCCCGCGAGCAGGTCCTGGACCAGGCGCTGAGCCCCGAAGCCGAGTGCCACACCGACGACTGCGGCCGGTGCCGCGAGTCCCGTGATCGGCACCCCGAGGCGATCGAGGATCTGCACAGCGGTGACGGTGTAGACGATGACCAGAGCTGTCCAGGTCAGCACCTGGGCGAGGGCCGCTCGATGCTTGGCGGCCTCTGAACGCACGATGGAATCGGACTCGCGGTCGTTGGCGTCGATGCGATCGGTGATCATCGCCCGCAGCCAGGTGGCGAATCTGGTCAGCAGAATGGCGCCGAGGACGAGCAGCAGGATCTCCAGGCCGTTGCCACGGATCCACAGAGGAACATCCGGCAGCGACTCCGCCATGGGGATCATGAACATCATCATGACGCGATCATGACGTGCGCAGCCGCACATCGGTAAGGTGGCGCGGTCCTGAAAGTATCCATCAGCGTCGTCAACGGGGAGTGCCATGGCTGCGAAAGCTGCGCAGACCTCCACTCCGATGACGTGGCATCTAGGTCGGATCGCGGTCCCGCTCTCGATCTGGCTGCCGCTGGCCATCTTTATCCTGGCCCGGCTCTACGGCTTCGTGATCATCGCCTTCGCCTCGCGATATCAGGTGGCCCTTCCCTCGCCCGATCACCCGGGCATCTATCAGTTCTCGGCGCATCCGGACTCGCCCGGCTATCTGGGCCTGATCACCAACTGGGACGGCCAGTGGTTCGAACGGATTGCCACCAACGGTTATCACCTGCCCTCAGCGGGGGACCCGCACGGCAAGGACGCGCTCTGGACGTTCGCGTTCCTGCCCGTGTTCCCCACCCTCGTCGGCGCGATGATGACGGTGACCGGTCTGGGCTTCGGCGTGTGCGTCACGATCGTGAACCTCGTTGCCGGCGGCGCGGCAATGGTCGTCATGTTCGCCCTGGTCGAGCGCACGGCCGGCCGGTTCGCGGCGGTCGTCACGGTCCTGTTCGTGAACTCCTTCGTCGCGGCACCGCTGTTCCAGGCTGCGTACTCCGAGAGCATCTCGTTGTTGCTCGTCTGCACGGTCCTGTTGCTGATCGCACGGCGCCGCTACGGCTGGGCCGTGCTGGCGGTGCTCCTGCTCTCACTGACCCGACTGGTCACGCCGCCTCTAGCGGTCGTCGTGCTCGTCCACGCTTTCGTGCGCTATCGCGACCGGGCCAAGGACCCGATCCGGCGCGGCGAGATCGTCGGAATGGCAGTGCTGGCAGTCGTTTCCGCAGCCTCGGTCTCACTGTGGTCGACTATCACCAACGCGATTACGAGCGGGGTCAAGGCCACCGGAGCCAACCGAGGGAGCGTGTCCAATGCGGTGGCGGCCGGCAGGTTCGGCTGGTTCACCAACGCCTACGAGCACATCGGCTGGATCGGAGTCATCGGACTGGCGCTTCTCGTCGTCCTGTTCGTGGTGCTGGCACTCAGCAAGCTGACCCGGACGTGGGGGCTCGAGCTGCGGACCTGGTTCGCGATCTACCCGATCTTCCTGTTGTTCGTCGCCGGCGTGCACACCGGGATGCTGCGCTACCTCTTGCTCGC
>DASRVZ010000031.1:0-11924 GCA_035654835.1 Dermatophilaceae bacterium
CGCATCGCCGGCACGGCACCCACGTACAAACGGCTCTTGAGCGCGGCGCTGGCGACGGGCGAGGCGTCCAGCGCCTGCAACCGCAGCAGCTGAGCGCTGAACAGACTGAAGACAAAGAGCACGGTCAACAAGAGGAACCGAACGCGTCGCGCGGGATGGGCGACAGCGCGGCGACCCGGTCGGGCGGGTGGGTCGGAACGATGCGGAGAAACGCGGCTGGCTGTCTTGGCCACTGGCGATCTGCGTGGCGAGGCCCTGCGCGGCACGGAGGTCGATGAGCTCCGGGACGGGCGAGCCGCTTCCTTGGCCGAGGGGCGACGAGCTGCCACACCTTGCCGGTCAGCGCCTGCAGGTCGCCCGGTACGAGTGGTCGCGCGTCCCGACGCGCCGGACGCCGAGGCGCGGTTAGGACGGTCATCGCCGAGCCCCCCGCCGCGCGTCCGAGTCACGTGCTCACCTCGGTCCGGGCTTCGGCGGCGCGTTGAGGGCAGGCTTGGCAGGCTTGGCGTGTGCCTGCGCGGATGCCGGTGCGGGCGTCTTGTTCGGGACGACGGCGAAGCCGGGGGGCGCCTTGGCTGGTTTCGCCACCCCGATGACCATGCCATCGGAGAGCCGCAGGAAAGCCGCGGACTGCGCTGGCACCATACCCAGCTTGGCCGCACTGGCCGCGAGGTTGGCAGGCGATTGAGATCTCTGCAGGGACTGGGTGAGAGCGTCCTGCGTGTCGGTGAGCTGAGCTGAGGTGGCGCTCAGGTCGTGCAGCGTGAAGGAGCCCTGTGCCAGAGCCGTGTTGAGCAGCAGCAGTCCGATCAGTCCGGCGGCGAGCAGGGTCGCGCAGATGATGCCGAATGCGGCGCCGCCGTGGTGGGGGGGCGCCCCGGTGACCACGCGAAGTCTGGTCGAGGTCGTCGTCGTGGTCGGACGGTTCAGGGGCCGCGCACCGACGCGTGCGGCGGACGTCATCTGGCTCATGCGCGGCGTCCCTTCGAGGCTCGAACTCGCTCGGCTGCCCGCAATCGGGCCGATGCCGCACGGGGGTTGACACTGATCTCTTCCGCGCTGGGCTCCTCGGCTCCGCGGGTGAGCAGGCGCAGGTATGCCGCGTGCTCGGGGAGCTCGACCGGCAGGCCGACCGGGGTGCTGCTGCGCGCGCCGGCGGTCAGCACCCGCTTGCTGAGCCGGTCCTCAAGTGAGTGGTAGCTCAGCACCGCGATACGGCCGCCGACGGCGAGCGCGTCGACGGCTGCCGGCAGGACGGCCTCGAGGGCCTGGAGCTCGGCATTGACCTCGATCCGCAACGCCTGGAAGGTGCGCTTGCCCGGGTGGCCACCGCTCTTCTGAGATGCGGCCGGGATCACCGAACGAAGCAGCTCGACCAGCCGTGCCGAGCTGGTGAACGGCTCACGAGCACGCTCCCGAACAACGGCGGTGGCCACTCGCTTGGCGAAGCGCTCCTCACCGTAGTCACGCAGGATCCGTACGAGATCGGCCAGACTGTAGGTGTTGAGCACGTCGGCGGCCGTCATGTCGCTCGACTGGTCCATCCGCATGTCCAGCGGGGCGTCGTGCCGGTAGGCGAACCCTCGTTCCTGCTCGTCCAGCTGCAGCGATGACACGCCGAGATCGAGCAGGACCGCCGACACCGACGACAACCCCTGCTCGGTCAGGATCCGAGGCAGCTCGTCATACACGGCGTGGATCGGGGTGAACCTGTCACCGAAACGGGCAAGCCGCTCGCCGGCCAGCGTGAGGGCCTCACGGTCGCGGTCGATGCCAAGGACCCGCGCGTTCGGGCAGTGTTCCAGGACAGACTCGCTGTGCCCGCCCATCCCCAGTGTGGCGTCCACCATGACGGAAGCCGGCTGCTCGAGGGCAGGCGCCAACAGTTCCAGAATGCGGTCGCGCAGGACGGGGACGTGCCGGTCCTCCGCTGTCCCGCGAGCGTTCATCGTGCGTCTTTCCTTTGGCTGGTAACGGTTTGCGAGGTCCTGGTGCGAGGTACTGCAGACCCTGCGGTCAGGTCCCCAACCGCTTCTAGGGGTGCTGCCCGACCTCGGGGAAGTGAGCTCGGGAAGCGAAGCGGGTGGAGACCTGGCCCCAGGGGCCCTGTCGATTGCCGGCGCTCAGATCACAGGATTCCGGGGAACACCTCCTCGGCCTGGTCCGAGTAGGCCTGCTCGGTGCTCTCGAGATATGTGTTCCACGCGGCTGTGTCCCACAGCTCGACGCGCTGTCCGACGCCGATCACCGTGCATTCACGACTGAGGCCGGCGTACTCGCGCAGCACCGCCGGCACGACCACCCGACCCTGCTTGTCAGGGATCTCATCCGAGGCACCGGAGAGCAGCCCACGTTGGAAGTCGCGAACGGCCTTGTTCGTGATCGGCGCGCTGAGCGCCGCCCCTGCGAGCTGATCGAACTCGTCGGTCGAGAAGATGTAGAGGCACCGCTCCTGCCCACGGGTGATGACCAGTCCGCTGGCGAGGGCGCCACGGAACTTGGCGGGCAGGATGAGACGGCCCTTGTCGTCAAGTCGGGGAGTGTGCGTGCCGACGAACACCGTGCGCCTCCCTCCCGCTGGACAAGCATCTGTGGGCTATTCCGGTCGTGGACAGCGAGCGCTCTCCGCTGTTCCCCACCGTACTCCACTTCTCTCCACTTATTGGTGAAAACGAGGAAAAACGCGATTCGCTATCACGTGTTTGCACAGGTCACCGCCCTGGACCGATGGTGGAGGGAAAATCTCATCGAGAAGCGACTCTTCGAGCCGGTGCAGTGAGCAGCGAAGTGCGGCAGGATGAACGGATCAACCCGGGAGGTATTTTGAGTGCGATGGGCGCCGCACGCGACGGTTTCGTGCAAGGTCAGGGCATGCAGGTATCTCCCGGAGCCGACCAGGCCGGTCTCGAGCTCGTCACCGAGGTCGCCACCAAGATGCGCCTGGCCATGGCGACCGTCATCGTCGGCAAGCCGGATGTCATCAACACCGCAATCACCGTTCTCCTGGCCGAAGGGCACCTGCTCATCGAGGACGTCCCCGGCGTCGGCAAGACCATGCTGGCCAAGGCCCTGGCCAAGTCCATCGACTGCTCCGTCCGTCGGGTGCAGTTCACGCCCGACCTGCTGCCCAGCGACATCACCGGCGTCAGCGTCTTCAACCAGGACCTACGCGACTTCGAGTTCCGGCCGGGCGCCATCTTTGCCAACGTCGTCGTCGGTGACGAGATCAACCGCGCCTCCCCCAAGACACAGTCGGCGATGTTGGAGTGCATGGAGGAGGGCCAGGTCACGGTCGACGGCCAGACCTATGAGCTGCACAGGCCGTTCATCGTGATGGCCACACAGAACCCGATCGAGATGGAGGGCACCTACCCCCTGCCCGAGGCGCAGCGCGACCGTTTCATGGCACGCATCTCGATGGGCTACCCATCCCCGGCCGCAGAGGTCTCGATGCTGAACAGCCACGGCGGCGCGTTCCCTCTCGAAGCCATGGCACCGGTAACAGACGGCGACACCGTCGCAAAGCTCATCGACACGGTGCGGACGATGCACACCAGCGCGGCCATCAAGCAGTACGTCGTCGACCTCACCACCGCGACCCGTTCGACCCCTGCCCTGCGCTTGGGGGCATCCCCGCGCGCCAGCCTCCACCTCCTGCGGGCAGCCCGGGCCTATGCAGCCCTGGCCGGACGCGATCATGTCCTGCCGGATGACGTACAGGCCCTGGTCGAGCCCATCCTGGCTCACCGGATGATCCCGGCCGGCGAGAGCCAGATAGCCCACCGCACCAACAGCGAGGTTCTGCACGAGCTCGTGCGGCGAGTTCCCATTCCTTCTTCGGCGCGCTGAACGGCATACGGAACGAGCGGCAGACAGAGAACGGACCACATCATTTGACCCGCCTCCGAGACGTACTCACCACCCGCGGCCGTGCCTTTGTGGCAGCCGGCCTGACCTTGCTGGTGGGTGGCTTCCTGCTCGGGTTCTCAGACATCACGCGCGTCGGCGCGCTCCTGGCCACATTGCCACTCCTGGCCGCTGTGGCCACCCGACGCACCAGCAGCACCGTCGAGGTCTCCCGCAGGGTTCACCCCGCCCGACTCGTGGTCGACCAGCCAGCCAGCGTCCACGTGGTGTTCCAGAACACGTCAGGGCGACGCAGTCAGCTTCAGCTGGCTGAGGAACGCCTGGACCACGTTTTGGGCGACCGACCTCGCTTCGTCCTGCCACCCATGGAGCATGGTGATATTCGCGAGGTGGACTATCAGATCCGCTCCCATGTCCGCGGACGTCACCGACTCGGGCCCCTGACGTTGCGCATGCGCGATCCGTTCGGTCTGGCCACGATCGCGGCAACGACGCCCGACGTCACCGACGTTCTGGTCCTACCCCGCGTCGAGGTTCTCGGCCGCGAGCGACCCCGCTCGGAGGGCATCGGCGCCGAAGGCACCATCCCCCACATGGTCGCCCTGCACGGCGACGACGACGTGGCCGTCCGCAGCTACCACGAAGGCGATGACCTGCGCAGGATCCACTGGCCGGCTACAGCCCATCGGTCGATGCTGATGGTGCGACAGGAGGATCTCCCGGCCAGGCGACGTGCCGTCGTCGTGCTGGACTCGCGTGCGGACGGGCACCAAGGGTCCGGCGCCCTGGGGTCCTTCGAATGGGCGGTGAGCGCTGCGGCCTCCATAGCGACGCACCTGTTCGGACATCACTACGCCCTCCACCTGGTCAGCAACGAGACCACGGCTGGGGGTGAGGCGACCCAGATCCTGGAGATCGACAAGGCGATGGCCTCGCTGGCCGTGGCACAGCTCGGTCCGGTCCAACGGTTCGAAGAAGTGCTCCACTGGGCACATCCGCTGACCTCGGCCGGCGGTCTGGTGATCGCCATCGTAACCGACCACGACGAAGCCATGCTGCGGCAGATTGCGACCCTGCGTCAGCCGGGCGGCGTCGGCCTGCTGTTTCTGCTCGACTCCAAGAGCTTCGCCGGCGGGCGCGCCAGGCCACCCGCCAACCCGACACTAGACCTGGCCTCTCTGGCGGAGGCCGCCGGCTGGAGCACGTGCATCGTGCGCTCGGGCATGACAGTGGACGCGGCATGGGACGCCGCGTCAGCCAGCACCGCCATCACGCCGGGAGCCGGGCGATGAAGGGCCGAACAAGTCGTGGCGTCGACGCGACCCTGGCCGCGATCGCCACCCTGACGGCGGCCTGGCCGGTCTCCACCCTCCTGGTCGAGCCGACGTGGGTGAGCCGAACGCTGTTGCTGCTCGTGGTGGTGGTCCTCAGCGGGGTCAGTGCCAGGGCGCTCGTGCTCCGCGGCTGGCAGGTCCTCACCGTGCAGCTGGTGTGTGTCGTCCTGGCCACGAGCGCGATCTACGGTCAGGGCCATCTCTGGCACGGCCTTCCGACCTTTGAGACATTGGGCGTGGCGGACAAGCTCATACGTGAAGCCATCAAGACCGCGCAGACGTATGCCGCACCGGCGCCCACCACCCCAGGGCTGATCTTCGTCGCGAGCGGCGCTCTCGCCCTGGTCGCTGTGGCCGTGGACTACCTCGCCGTCACACGTCGCTCCCCCTCCCTGGCCGGGCTGCCGCTGCTGTCGGCCTTCCTGTCTTCCGCGGCCAACACCGGCGCCTCGCTGCCTGTGCACTTCTTCCTGGCCGCCGCCGTCATGTGGCTCATCCTTGTCGCCAGGCAGGGAAGCGCCGTGCTGCGCCGATGGGGCACCACCGTGACGGTGGCCCGCACGCCCGTCAGGGGGACGATCGACTCCGAGGGGTTGTACCGCTATTCAGCAATGGCGCGGACCCTGGGCGCGGCGGCTCTGGTGGCCGCGATCGCCACGCCGGTCCTGCTCCCCCAGCTTCCCCCGAAGTTCTTCCTCTCAGGTCTTGGCCGCAGCTCGTCAGCCAACGGCACCGGAAGCGGCGCGGGGGGCTTCTCGCTGAACATCGACCTGGCCGCAGACCTCAACGAACAAAGCACGGCCCCGGTCCTTCAGTACACGACAGGCGACTCATCGCCACCGCCGCTACGAGTCGCGGTCACATCCTTCTACCGATCCCAGCCAGGCGTATGGCGACCCTTCGGTAGGCCCACGCTGGCTCTGTCGACGAACCCACAAATCCCTGAAGCCGTCGGTCTCTCCCCCGATGTGCCCAAGCGACGTTTCACCATGGCCTTCGCTCGCAACCTGCTCAACGATCCCAACCTTGCCGTGCCATATCCGCTGATCGACGCCGACCTGGGTGGCATCGCATGGGGAGCGGACAACCAGACCCAGAGCGTGAGGGTGGCTGAGAGCCCCGACTCCTACACCACGTCGTACTGGCGTCTGGAGCCCACCACCGCGATGTTGCAGAACACCCCGCCGTTGAGTGAAGCCGACCGGACCCGCTTCGCCATGGACCTGACGCTGGACGGACCGTCCGCGGGGAAGGTCACCGCTCTGTCCGAGCAGCTCACCGCCGGCAAGGCCTCGGACTACGACAAGGCGATGGCCATCCAGCAGTATCTCCGCGAGGATGGTGGGTTCACCTACTCCCTGATCTTGGCCCCCCCTGCCAAGGACGCGTCGGGCAACGACGCCGGTTTCGATCCCCTGACCAACTTCCTGGTGACCAAGAAGGGCTACTGCGTACAGTTCGCCACCGCCATGGTGATGATGTCGCGTGCCGCCGGCATACCCGCACACATCGCCCTCGGCTTCCTGCCGGGGACCCGCGACAAGGGCCTCTGGACCGTGATCGCCGCCGATGCCCACGCCTGGCCGGAGCTGTATCTCGACGGCCTGGGCTGGACCAGATTCGAGCCCACGCCTTCGAGGGCGGCGCCACCCGCGTATGCCACGCCCTCGGCCGCTGGCGGGACCCCGGGTGGTGAAAGCACCGCGGGTGGTGCGACGGCACCGGCCCCCGACAGGAGCACACGCCCGGACGTGGGCGACCTCCCCGCATCACGCGACGGCAGCCAGGGGGCCGGTTTGAGCCCGGCCTCCGTGTTCCGGTGGCTGACCCACGGATGGGGCGCGGTTCTGTTCGGGTCTCTGGTGGGCCTGATCGGATCCTTGGTCGTGCCCGTGGCGGCGCGATGGCGTCGTCGACGCGACCTCATCACCGCGCGGACAGCCTCACAACGCGTGGAGGTTCAGTGGGGTTTCCTCACGTCGTCGCTGAGCGACCTCGGGATTCCACCCGCCCCGAGTCGCACCCCGCGGCAGCTACGCGCCTACTACGAACAAGAGGCGTTCCTTGATGCTGAAGCCTCCGCCGCCCTTGGCCGGGCAGTCCAGACGCTCGAACGCTCGCGCTATGCAGGATCTGCATCCGCCCCGGACGGGCTCGCCGACGACGTCCGGCAAGTGCTCAGGGGCGCAGCAACAACCAGGCGCACCAGTGACCGGTTGCGGGCAGCCCTGTGGCCCAGCCGCGGGCTGGCCCAGCTCCGATCGGCGAGAGCCAACCTCGCCTGGAGCGTTCGGGCGACCCTGCGCGACGCGAGCGCTGTTATGCGCCAACGGTTTTCCCGCCGCCGCTGAAGAGAGACCATCCTCGCCACACACGAATCTGGGGCGGATCAGTACTTGTGGAAGTACGCGCGCCCCGGAGCCGAGCTTGAGCAGGTCTGCCTCGTCCTCCCCACGTTGCAGCACGGGATTCATGTCGAAGCCGGTGTCGGAACGCACCGTCACGACGCCTCGGGGCAGGACGAATGCAGAGACGCGGCTGACCTGGAGGCGGGACTCGAGCGCACCGAGCGGAGAGCTCTCGTCGATCTCGAGGCGCGTCGCATAGACAGTCACCAAACGTGTGGGTCGCCAGGCGGGTGGCCTTCGGTCGCTCGCCACTGGTGATCGCGTCCTCCACCGCGTGAGGGTCCAACGCCAGTTCACCGCCCACCGGCTGGAGAACGTCGCTGTCGGACTCACACAGATCGAGCCAGACGAGAGCGCCCTCCTCCTGCAGGTGATCAGAGATCTCCTGCAGTGGGAAGTCCTCGAGCTCGAGCCGGCCCTCGCGCCACAGCCGGGTGCGGACGACATCGCTGGTGCCACTGATCACGGACCCAATCTGCAACGCCAACGGCTTCGCCGAGCGGAGTGCCCATAAGTCCCTACTGCATCCCACTTTGTCTACTAGCCCCACTAGTCCGTTCGGCCATAGTTCCCGGATTTGCGTGACTTCGCGCTTTGGCAAGATCTACCGTTGAGCGCCGCAAGCATCCGACCAGGGGAGGTACACATGGGCGCTGAGGAGCCCCGTTGGTACTACGTCGGCAACGGGCAACTACGGCTCAAGGAAGGCGAGAACTGGACGGACCAGTACCAGAAGATCGAGACCCGGCGAGCAGCAGTCCCCAGTCAGGTTCTTGGTGCGGAATCTGTCCCCAAGGAGACCTTGCCCGTGGCCGGGTCGAGCAGTCGCACTCTGTTGTGGCTCGTGGCCTGCGCGGTTCTGGTCGTCGTCGTGGGAACCGGTGCGGCAGCGGCCAAGGGGTCGCTGAATCTCGGCGGACTGCAGTCGACCGTATCGGCGTCCAAACCCAAAGCCGTGACCGGTTCGGCAACGGGCGCAGACAGCACCACGTGGGACGGTGGCGGCTACACGAAGGCCGACTATGCCAAGCAGGTCGGAAAGATCCCGGTGCTGGTCGGCGATGTGCGCAAGGACTCCGGACAGGACCTTGCGACGCACATCGACTTGATGAGTCTCGGCTTCCAGTTCGACACGATCAGAGGTCTGCCCGCGCCGCCACGCGTCGATCCGGCATGGTGGGCTGCCACCAACACGAAGATGTCACAGCTCAGTCAGCAGGCTGCTGAACAGTGGGCAAAGGGAGACCGGAAGGCGGCCATGGCGCGACTTGGGATCGTGGTCAAGAGCAGCAACACGATGATCGCTAAGGTCAACACCGCGTTCGGGATTCGTATCCCGCGGAGCAAGACGGCCGCCTGATCCACCACCGTTCGCTCAGGTTCGTGGAGACGGCCTTCAACGTCTATAGGGTCGGCGCCGATCACAGGAGGTGCACATGGGCCAAGACCCTCCCGGGTGGTACTACGTCGGCAACGGACAGCTGCGGTACAAGTTCGGTGACTTCTGGACTGACCAGTACAAGACGATTGGCCACTCCGAACGAGCGGGTCCGACGGCGAGCATGGAATCGCCGCATCCTGCCCTTGCGCAGACCTCGCCCAACGTGAGTTTGACCCGCCTGAGAATGCCACGTCTGATGATTGCGGTCTGCGCCTGCTTGCTCGGACTCGGTGTGGGCGGTGGGCTGCTCAAACCTGATATTCGACATGAAATGGTCTCGTGGGCGGCAGCGCAGGCGAGCCAGCTTTCATCCCTGATCTCTCGGCCAGGGCTCCCCACGCCAGCAACGTCACGTGAGGCAACGGTGAAAGCCGATGCCAAGGCGAAGGCCGATGCCAAGGCGAAGGCCGATGCCAAGGCCGCGGCGAGGGTGAAGTCGACGCCACCCCACGTGGTACCGCACGCGCCGGCGGTCAAGCCGGAGACCAAGGCCGCCGAGCCGGCCCCTTCAGCAGCCCATGCCGTTACGAAGCCCCCGGTTACACCACCGTCCAGCACCCCAAGTCAACACAGCGTTCGGTGACCAACCCCCGCTGAGCATGTCGGCAGCCTGGACCCTCGGGGCTGGTGGTCGAGGGTGAGCACGCTCAACGGGTGACTCAGCTGGCTCGGCGGACGCGGGCATTGCGTCGTTTGAGCGCACGGCGTTCGTCGTCGGACAGTCCGCCCCACACTCCCGCGTCCTGGCGGGGCTCCATGGCCCAACTGAGGCAGGTGTCAATCACTTCGCAGCGACGGCAGACAGTTTTTGCTTTCTCGATCTGGAGAAAAGCAGGTTCGGTGTTCCCGATGGGGAAGAACATCTCGGGGTCCTCGTCCAGGCAGGCAGCACGCTTGCGCCATGTCATGAGGATCAAGCTCCTTGAGTCAAGGACCTGGGGGTGAGCGTCGTGTGAGTCGGTCCAGGCGGCGCGTCTGTGGTGTCACGGGGACGTCCATGGCCAACATTCAAGTCAACGCCACGGTCACCCCCAAAGTCAACGTCCACGTCATACGAACTGCACGTTTCAGCAAACCCGCCCGACTCAGGTCAAGAACGACTGACCCGAATCGTGCCGGTCAGCCACATCACGCAAGGAGGCCGCGAGAGATCGATCGACTCGCGGTCTCCGCGCCTTCCCCGCCGACGGTTCCGCACGCTCGACGGCATGCCAATGTGCCGGGCAGCCCTAGTCGAAGAGCTGGATGGTGGGGACGTCCTGTTGGCTGCCGAAGGTGCTGTCCAGCGTCGTGGAACGCGAGTAGGCACACCAATCTGTCCCGTCCCATCGAAGGTGGGGGTTCTGCACGGTGACCGGGAGGCTGCGGTACGGGATGCGTGCTCCGGGGTGCATCACCCAGTCTCCGCTGGACGGTTGCTCCCGTGGGGTGGAGTTGAAGTCCCCCAAGAGGGCTGTCTTGCTGCCATCTGCATCGAACGTGATGGCATACGGAGGCATGCCGCAGAAGAACACGTAGTTGCCGGTCTCATTGGTCAGAGTGCCCAGCAGGGTCGCCGTCGAACCGTAAACCAGTATCTGTGATCGAGCCACCATCGCGCCGTCGGAGTCGGCAGCCAGCCGCTTGTATGCGGTGGGCGACGGGCGTGGGGCTCGGTGGTTGTCAACTGGCTGGTGCTGGTTCCTCCAGCCGTCAGCGTCCTTGACCCGCAGCAGCCTCTTTCCGACCTGGTACCACCGGAGTCGATGCCGGCCCAAGAGTGACTCCTGCGATCCCGGCCACAGCGCCTTCACGGTGGGGGCCGTCGTAGCCCGGTCCCATCTCTCCCCTGGTTCATCACTAACTTGGTGAAGCAGTCCCAGAGCCAGTCCAGGACCGTGGTCACTGGCTTCTTCATGAGAACTCACGATCCGCTCCCAAAGCGACTATGTCGTCAGGCAACTGACGTAACCGGGCACCGGTTTGTTGGGGTAGATCGTCATGATCCATGCGGGCGAAGAACCTGCGCCAGCGACGCAAGGAACGGCTGTTCAACTTGCCTTGGCGGATGTGACGTTTGCGTCGCCCTGGACGTTGAGGTCTTTCAGGTCCGCGATGACTTGGAGGCGGACTTGTGCGCAACAAGTGTGGCCGCAGCTTTGCTCCTCCCACGCTGCTGCTAGTTGTCGCTCCAGGAACTCTTTCAGGTCGCCCATCTCAGACTCCCCACTCCCTAATCTTGCGGCACACAGCTCCTCCTGAAACAGGAACATCTGCTGAAGTGCTGAAGCGGTCACGGAACCAGTCCGGGATCGCAGTCACTCGCGTCCTCACGAGGCTCACGATCCGCTGCCACATAGTGTTTGTCGTCAGGCAGCTCACGTATCCATAAATGGGGCGGTTGCGGTAGATCGTCACCCACTATTCGGGCGATGACCCTGCCCAGCTTGGGCTTGATCCGGCGATCAGGGAGTCGCCGTCAGGCTTTGGACCGATACGGAGCAAGAGGCGGTGGTGAGGGTATGCGCAGTGGCACCGTCTGGTCTGGCGGATAGACCTGGGCTTGGCTGGAGGGTCTCGGAAGTCACAGCCAGTTTGGGTGGCCCGCCACTCCACCTCCTCCCCCTCACCCTTCTGGACAACCGAGACCCACAGGAAGGTTGCATCATGCAGGGTCCACCACTCACACCGTCCTCCCACACGATGGCTAGTCTTTTTTGGGGTTGACCGGGCGGTCAGTCAGGGTATAAATAGCAGTATCGGTCCGTTGACCGGGCGGACCATCCAGTACGAGAGGTGGTTGGTTTGCATGAGTGGTAAGAAGTTTCTAGGCCTGGCTGCCCTTGTCGCGGGCATCTATGCGGTATTTTCCCCGATCTGGACAAACAACCCGAC
>DASRVZ010000032.1:0-3469 GCA_035654835.1 Dermatophilaceae bacterium
ACGACCGGCCACGGCCTCCATCGCTTCCACGATTCCAACCCCTCCGCGCAAGGTCAGGGCGAGCAGGTCGACCACACCTGCCACCTCGGCGGCCGGCACGACGGTCTGCGAGGAACTGGTGTCCACGCTTCTTCCGGCGCCTGTCGAGCCGTCGCCGAACGGATCGTCATCTGCCGGAACCCGACGCAGGGCAACACGGCTGATGGGAAAGGGGTGGGGCCAGGTGAGCACAGCCGCCGCGGTCAGCATCATCACCAGGACGTTCATTCGACCAGCGGTCATACGATCACCGGTCCGCGGGCGACGGCTCGCACCATCCACCGCACCCACCAGCGGCCGATGCCGGCCAGACAGAGCCCCAGAAGGAGGCTGCCTTGTGTCAGCCGTGAGCCTCCAAAGAGCTCACCCGGCCCGATCCCCAGTACCAGCGCCAACAGGGGGCCGGCGATCGGCAGCACGGTGAGGAGGTTCACGGTCGCCTTGGCTCCTGCCACTGCGGCCGCCAAACGACGTTCATGAGCGATGCGTGCCTCGAGCAACCCTGCAGTCGTGCGAACCGCCCGGGCAAGTGGAGCTCCCATGTCCTCAGTCAGGGACCAGGCCTGCGCCAACAGCAGCAGCTCGGGTGATCCGGCCGTCTCGGCCGCCGCACGCCACAGGGGACCAAGCGTGGCTCCGTCGGCCGCCGCCGACGCCATGTCGTTGGCCAGGGCGGCTAGCGGGTCAGGGCGACCGGAGCCGGACCGAGAGTCGGCCGCGATCCGCAGGGCCGACGCCGGCGCCACCCCTGCCTCCAGGGCAGGGGAGATGGCGTCGAGCAGACTGAGCAGGTCTTGCGGGCTGACCCGCGCGCCCGCGCTACCCCGTCTCCACCGCCGTGTTCGCTCCCACGCTGAGCCCGTCCAAGATCGCGGGATCAGCGCGGCGGTCGATGACCGTCCGGGCAGAATCGCCAACCGGCAGCGGCCGAAGTGATCCGGCCAGAACAGGACCCCGCCCGCTACGAGCAGGGCCACCACCAGGCTCACGGGACCACATCTGGGTCAAGGTTCAACAGCAGAGCGAGGGCGGGCCACGCAGGCCCGATCACCGTCTCCCCGGCTCCACCTCTCCTGAGAGCGGACTCCACCTGCGGTCTGGCCTCTGCCCCCCGCGCAAGGACGGCCACAGTGTCCACAACACGACGGCCAGAGCTGCGGCGTACATGCACGACGACCTGGACCGCGCTCAACAGCTGGGCGTGCACGGCGGCCGGAGCAAGACCAGCCAGCGCGCCGAGGGCCTCGAAACGGGCCACCACATCGGCGCCGGCGTTGGCGTGCAAGGTGCCGCATCCGCCTTCGTGCCCGGTATTGAGAGCGGCCAGCATCTCGCGAACCTCTGCGCCGCGGACTTCACCCACCACGATGCGGTCAGGGCGCATCCGCAACGACTGACGCACCAGTGAGGTGAGCCCGATCTCGCCTCGACCCTCGACGTTGGCCGGACGCGACTGCAGCCGGACGACGTGCGGGTGGTCGATGGCGAGCTCACGGACATCCTCGACAATGACGAGCCGCTCGCTGGCATCGACCTCGCCGAGAAGGGCACCCAACAGGGTGGTCTTGCCACTACCGGTGCCACCGCTGACCACGAACGAACAGCGTCGGCTCACGAGAGCCTCGAGCACAAGCAGCCATCCCGTGCTGAAGGTTCCCCATCGCGCGAGCTCGACGAGGCTCGGCGCCACCCGTCGCGGCACTCTCAAGCTGATGTGGGACCCCTCGACCGCGATGGGCGGAAGGATGGCGTGCAGACGGACACCACCTGGAAGCAGCCCATCGACGTAGGGGCTGGTGTCATCGAGGCGACGACCAGCGATCCCGGCCAGACGCACGGCGAGGCGACGGACCGCCGGCTCGTCGCCGACCTCGCAGTCTGCGCGAGTGAGTCCGTCGCCACGGTCGACCCACACACCCGACCCTGCATTGACCAGGACGTCGGTGACCTGTGGATCGGCGAGCAACGGCTCGAGCGGACCGGCGCCGAGGACTTGAGCGGCCAGCTCGGTGCGAGCTATGAGGACACCGCCCTCCCCAAGAACGACGGCCTCACCGTCGAGAACCTGCGCGACGAGAATCGGTGTGGGAGCCCTGCCCTGCCTGATCTGCGCCCACACCGTGGGGGACACGCTCACGAGGCCCACCGCCGCGCCCCAGCGACGCATTGCGCCAACACCTTGTCGCCAGCGGCGGCCAACGCGCCCTTGGAGGAGCTTCCTGGCGGTATGCCGTGCAGCAGGTCAGCCGCCAGCGACGGCTCCTCGCGGACCACCGCAAGCATCGGCAGGTCCAGTGCCCCAGCAACGGTGTCCGCGAAATGGCTGCCGCGGCCGCTGGTGCGCAGACAGAGCCAGACATCAGGACAGCCGCGGACGAGGTGTTCGGCGATCGCGCTGGCACCAGCCAGATCACAGACGCCCGACCCTGCGAGCAGCACGACCGCATCCACGGCAGGCACCATCGCTGCAAAGACCTCATGATCAGGGCGCGGCAGGTCGACCACGACTAGATCCACCGCTGTGCTCAGCGCGCGGAGCACCTCCTCAACAGTCCCCGCGTCCAGCTGGACATCACGTGCGCGATCGAACGAGAGCACACTCACGTCGTCCACGGAGGGCAGGCGCCTCAGTAGCTCAGACCCGTCGACCCGGCCCCTGACCCCAACCAGGTCCGGCCAGCGCACCCCGGGCTCCTGCTCGATTCCCAGAGTGACGTCGAGCCCCCCGCCGAGCCGGTCCCCGTCCAGGCAGACCGGGCGCAGACCCGCTTGCGCCGCACGAACGGCGATGGCCGCGGTGAGCACTGAGGCACCGACTCCGCCGGACCCGCCGACCACTCCGATGACATGTGACGTCTTCATGCGACAACGGTGGTCCGCGGGCAGCCGTCCGGCCAGAGCGCTCGTAGAACTGTGGACGGTGGGGCGAACTGTGGGTGGGTTGTGGATGGAGAGTGGGTTGTGGATGGACGATCCGGCCCGGAACAGGGGACGGCCCCCGACGGGGGGACATCGGGGGCCGTCGGCGCACCAACCTCCGGGGGGGAGGAACTGGCACGCCGGCACACTCGACCCCTGAGGGGAGTGTACGTATCTAATGATGAGTGATTTAGCCCACCAGCGCAAACGGCTGAGCCGACCCGGCAGGATGCCCGCAGTAGGGCTGCACGAGAGGCTTTGCGAATAAGGATGGCACCCCGCGAACGAGGTGCCATCCGACCGTCAGACTTGCGAGTTACCAAGCGTGAATCTACTAAGTCGCAGTGGGACAAGCCCGCCACGATCGGTCCATCAGTGGACTGCCCGCGCGTGGGTGCCCGTTCGTCTCACGGTGCCGTCGGACTCTCGCCCGTCGGCTTACTTCCTTTTCTACTCGCCTTTGGCAGCAAACGTAAGTCTTGACTTTTCAGACAAATCAGAGAAGTGATTC
>DASRVZ010000033.1:0-26055 GCA_035654835.1 Dermatophilaceae bacterium
TTCGCCATCGTCGCCGCCATCTGGCTCACCCTCATCGCCCAGATCTGGCGGGTCCGCAACGTCACCCACCGCGTCCGGAAGCCGGCAACCAGCACCGCATAGAGGGAGTCGCCCACCAAGCGGCAGGGACGGTGCAGGATAGGAGCCATGAACCCATCCAAGGATGAGCAGCCGGACTCAGCTGACGACGAGAATCTGAAGAAGGTCGTCGTGGTCACCCAGAACGGCATGGGGGTGGCCGACGTTCCCAGCGACAGCGAAGAGGTCGCCAACCCCGCCGACCTGGTT
The DNA here is from genome assembly GCA_035654835.1 of Dermatophilaceae bacterium. Classification (GTDB taxonomy): domain Bacteria; phylum Actinomycetota; class Actinomycetes; order Actinomycetales; family Dermatophilaceae; genus UBA4719. Next base: position 289 of record DASRVZ010000033.1, read on the forward strand.
GAGCAGCCGGCCAAGGTCATGCGCATCGGCTCCATGATCAAGCAGCTGCTCGAGGAGGTTCGCAGCGCGCCGTTGGATGAGGCGGGCCGCACCCGCTTGGCCGAGATCCACCGTCGCTCGATCACCGAGCTGGAGCAGGGTCTGGCGCCGGAGCTGATCGAAGAGCTTGAGCGAATCACGTTGCCATTCAGCGACGAAGCACCCTCCGATGCCGAGCTGCGAATCGCACAGGCCCAGCTGGTCGGCTGGCTCGAGGGTCTGTTCCACGGCATCCAGGCCGCACTGTTCGCCCAGCAGATGGTCGCCCAGCAGCAGCTGCAGAACATGCGCCGGGCCCTGCCGTCGGGGCATTCCGCTCCGGGCGAGGGTCCAGAGAGCGCCGCGTCCGGCGCGCCGGGCGGACGCAGCCCGCGAGACGAACCCACGGGGCAGTACCTGTAGAACCAGGATTGCGGCACTGGCTCCCAGAAACCGGGTCAGAAACCCTTGCCGGGGTTGAGGATTCCGGTCGGATCCAACGCGTTCTTGATCGAGCGGTGCACGTCCATCAGGTCAGGCCCCAGCTCCAGCTCAAGCCACCGCCGCTTCAGGACGCCGACGCCGTGCTCGCCCGTGAGTGTGCCACCGAGGTCCAGCGCGGTGCGGAACACCTCGTCAGCCGCGGCCCAGATGTTGTCCGGCACGGTACCGTCAGCGGTCGGCTCGAAGACGAAGATCGGATGCAGGTTGCCATCACCTGCGTGGGCAACGGTCATCACCCGTACCTGGTGGTGGGTGGCGATCTGGTCGAGACGTTCGAACATCTCGGGAAGCTTGGAGCGAGGCACACCGACGTCCTCCACCAGGCACTGCCCAAGTCGCTCGGCAGCAGGAAGGGCCAACCTGCGGATCTCGAGCAGCTGCGCCGCTTCCTCCGGGTCGGTGGAGACCGCAACGAAGTCGGCACCTGCCGCCTCGAACTGAGCAGCGAGCGCGGCGCCACAGTCCGGCGCGTCGATGCCGTCAGCCTGAGCCAGCAGCATCGCCGCCATGTCGTCGTCCAGGCCCATGTTCTTCCACTCGTTGATCGACCGCAACGTGTTCTGGTCGATCAGCTCTAGCAGGCTCGGACCAAGTCCCTGGCGAACGATGCCCGCCACCGCCTCGGCGGCTGCACGCATCGACGGGAAGCTGCCAACGACGGTGACCGGATCGGCAGCGGGCGGCGGACGCAACTTCAGGGTTGCGCTCGTGATGATGCCCAGCGTCCCCTCCGAGCCGACGAAGAGGCTGGTCAGGTCATAACCCGCGACACCCTTGACGGTCCGTCGGCCGGTCCTGATGATGCGACCGTCAGCAAGGACGACCTCCAGCCCCAGTACCGAGTCGCGGGTGACGCCGTATTTCACGCAACGCAGTCCGCCGGCGTTGGTCGCCAGGTTGCCGCCGATCGTGGAGATCTCAAAGCTGCTCGGGTCGGGCGCATACATCAGGCCGACCTCGCGCGCCGCACGGTCGACGTCGGCGGTGATGACACCGGCCTCGACCACCGCCAGCTGGTCCTCTGCGGACACCTCGAGGATCGCGGTCATCCGCGCGGTGCTCAGGATGAGGCAGCCGTCGGTGGCGGTCGCGCCCCCCGACAGCCCTGTCCCCGACCCACGCGGAACGACCGGTATGCCGTGTTGGTGCGCCCAGGCGAGGGCGACAGAAACGTCCTCGACGGTGTCGGCCAACAGGACGGCAAGTGGGACCCCTGGCTCGACGAGGTGGGCGTGATCGCGGCGGTACGCGTCGACGACGTCAGGGTCGGTGATGAGTCGTCCACCGCTGAGCCTGGTCGCCAGCTCGTCAATCATGGTCACGAGTCATCGTCATGGTGTTCTCCTGTGGGTCCAGCGCGGAGACCTAGCTCGGCAGATCGGGCGCGGGCTCTTCGATGCCCGCGGGCTCTCCCATGCCCTCTCCCACGCCGCGGCCATAGACGTCCTTGGCCACGTTGTTCAGGACGGCCACCAGCGGAACGGCGATGAACGCACCGAAGATCCCGCCCAGGATGGTACCTGCGGTGACAGCAACCAGGATGCCCAGCGGATGGATCTGGACAGCCTTGCCCAGGATGAAGGGGTTGAGCAGGTTGCCCTCCAGCTGCACCGTGAGAAACAGCGCGACCAGAATGACCAGGGCCATCACCAGACCGTTGGTCACCAGTGCCACCAGGACGACGACAACACCGGCCACGAGCATGCCGATTAGCGGGATCATCGATCCCAGGAACAGCAGCACGCCGAGGGGGACCACCAACGGTATGCCGGCCACGATCATGATCAAGACCATGGTGAGCGAATTGATCAGTGCCAGCAGGACGGTGCTGCGCATGTAGGCGATCAGCGTCCGCCAGGCCACGGTGCCGGCGTGGGCCACCTTGGCCCGGGTCTCCCAGGGGAAGAGCCGCACGACCCACCGCCAGATGCCACCGTCGTCGGTCAACAGGAACAAGGTCGCAAACAGGCAGAAGACCGCCCCACCGACGATGGCGAGCGTTCTGTTGGCCGTGGAGAAGACACCCTGAGCCAGGGAGGCGCGGTTCTCCGTAATGGTGTTCGTCAGGTCGTCGATCAGCTGTTGGACTTGGTGCTCCGACATCTGCGGTGGGCCGGTGACCAGCCAGTGGCGGATTGTCGCCACGGCGTCCAGCAGCTGGCCCCCCAGCTCGGAGGAGTTCGCTGAGATCTGCTGAATGACGAACCAGGTTGCGCCTACGAGCGTGGTCATGCCGAGCACGAACACCACTATCGCCGCAGGGATCCGGGGCACCTGATAGCGCATCAACAGCTCGACGACGGGTTGTAGGAGCGCGCAGATCATGACCGCGACGATCACCGTGATTGTCACGAGGCTCACTGAGTTGAGCACGGTGAGCAGCACGAACAGGGCCGCCACCACAATGAGGAATCGCAGCGCCCAGGCGGAGGTGACCTGAAAGCCCCAGCTGACGTTGTCGTGCGCATTCTCGCGTTGGGTGCTCATGCCAGCGCCCCTGCTGCTGTCCGGACAACAGCCTTGCAGGTCAGGATGAGCAACGTAACGGCGATGAGAGGACCAGCCTTCGGGTCAAGGATCCGGTGGGTTCAGCGGTGCATTCAGTCTGTCGCCACGATAGGCACGCGCGCCGTTGATTGCCGTAATCTGCGCGTCCTTGTTGAACGTGTTGCCGAGCCCTCGCTCCCGACGTCAACTATCCGGGTATCGACGGGTCGGTCTGCAACCCCTCGTTGAGAGCGTCCAGCTCGTCGCGCAGGAAGCCCGCCATGACGTCGAGGTCCGGCACCAGCTGGCGGCAGGCGACCAGCCCGAAGTACAGGTTGTCGCGATAGCTCATCACGGTGATGTTGAGACCCTGGCCATCGACCACGGCCGACACCGGGTAGTACGCCAACAGCTCGGCGCCGGCGAAATAGAGCGGGACGTTAGGCCCGGGAACGTTGGAGACAAACAGGTTGAACGGGCTCACGCGCTCGAACAACCGCAGCTTGGCGGACAGCCGCCAGGCCTGGTTTGCCAGTGCCGGCATGGCGAACTGGCTGACGTCGGCGAGCAGGCTGGCCGGGACGGCACCGTGCTGGTCCTTGGCCGCCCGCATGGCCTCGTGCATGGCAGCCAGTCGGTCCCCCGGGTCAGACAGGTTGGTCGGCAGGGCAGCCAACATCATGGACACCCGATTGCCGGACTCGCCCTTCTGGTCCTTGGCCCGCACCGAGACCGGAACCGCCGCGATCAGCGGTGCGGCCGGCAACGCCTCGTGCAGCTGCAGCCAACGGCGCAGGGCCCCCGCACACAGCGCCATGACGACGTCGTTGACGGTCAGCCTCGCTCCGTCAACGCCTCTGCGCAGCTGCTTGACCTCACTCAGCGGCAGATCGGCGAAGGCCCACCTCCGGTGTGGAGACAACGGTGCGTTGAACGGCGTGGTCGGTGCGCGCAGGCCGGTCTGGGACAACACGTCACCGTCGTCCTTGCCGCCCAAGAATTGGGCGATCGGGGCGCCAAAAGCGTTGGCAATGCCCGGGATCGAGCGCGCCAGGTCGGAGACGAGGCGGAAGGCCTGCACCGGCTGGCGGGCCAGGTTGACCGCGCTCCGGGCCAGCAGCAGAGCTGTGTCCGGCGGCAGCTCGCCCTGGAACGCCTCGACCGGCGGCGGCTCGCGACCTTGCGGCGACACGTCGAGAACGGCCGTGAGAATGTCGCCTCCGGAGACCCCGTCGATGGCGGCGTGATGGACCTTGGAGTAGATCGCAGCGCGCCCGCCATGAAGTCCGGTGATGAGGTAGAGCTCCCACAGCGGACGGCTGCGATCCAGCGGCCGGGCATGCAACCGGGCCACCTGTTCGGACAGCTGTCTGTCGTTGCCGGGGAAGGGCAGTGCGAGCTCCCTGACATGGAACTCGATGTCGAAGTCGGGGTCCTCGATCCAGTACGGATGGTCGAGCCCGAAGGGCACCATGACCAGCCGGCGACGAAAGAGCGGAACCAACGGCAGCCGGGACTCAATGACCTCGGTGAGGTGTTGCAGGGTCATCCCTGACTCGCTGCCGTCGGAGGCCAGGGCGTCGACGATGCAGACGCTGCCCACATGCCCGAACACCGAGCGGGTCTCCATCGCGAGGAAGGCACCATCCAGTCCGCTGAGCTGCTCCACGCCTCACCGCCTCGTCAGCGCTGCGGCGTCGCTCGCATCGGTCGCCAGCCAGTCAAGGATGTGGCTGGCGGTCCATAGCGGCGCCTCGAGCAGTGGGACATGGCCCACGTCGGGGGCCACCTCGAAGCGCCAGGACGGGTTGGCCGCGGCGACCGCCCGGGCTGCACCGATCGACACGAGTCGGTCCTTCTCGCCATGCAACAGCAGCACCGGCACCCGAATCGCCTTCACGGTGGCCTTGAAGACGCTGCTGCGGGCCAACACGCCAAGGAGCGAGCGGGCCGCCGTGAGGAAGTGGTCGTCGATGTCGGAGTAGCCGCTGCGTTCGCGCGCCACCTCCAGGAGCTGCTCCAGCACGTCGGGCGGCACTCGCGTCGGGTCCACACAACAAAAATGCAGGATGTCCATCGCGAGCTGCTCGGGCGAACGCACCCGGCGACGGGCCTTGAGCATGGCCCGCCCGAGGTGAGGCACGGCATACATCCCGAAGCTGGCAGTCACGAGCGGATCGAGTCGCGAGCCGGGCACGGGTGGGAGCGCAGGGTCGATCAGAACCGCTGCCGCCACCGTTTCAGGCTGGCGCGACGCCTGAAGGATGGTGATCAGCCCGCCCATGGAGTTGCCGACCAGGATCGCTGGAGTGCCGGCCACCTCGCTGAGAAACCGTTGCAGCACGCGCTGGTTGGAGGTGACCGACGTCGAGTGCGTGCCTGCCTGGGTGAGGCCGAACCCGACCAGGTCCAGTGCCATCACCCGACAGGTGTCGGTCAGCAACGGAGCCAGCGCCGCCCAGTTGACCAGCGAGCCGCCCAACCCGTGCACCATGACCAGCAAGGGGCCGTCCGCCGGGCCTCCGTGGTCGACGTAGTGAACAGGCACGCCCAGATCCACCCACTGCGAGGGCGGTGCCGCAGAGCGTCCCGTCGCGCGCGGGCCCGCCGAGGGCGCGGCCGCTGCCGCCCCCGGCAGGCCCGCCTCCTCGGCTGCTTCGCTGGTCACCCCCCGAGGGTAACCGTCGTTCGGCTCACTCCGAGCTCTGTCCCGCAAGTCCTTTCGCCGTCCTCACGAGTGGCGATGGTCTTGCCATTGAGGACGCTGACGCTGTCATAGGCCGGCCTCCCCTGGATCAGGTTGCGGAAGGTGTACCGGGTCAGCGACGTCAGGTCACAGCCCTGGCCATAGTCAGCGATGTCGAAGGCGTAGGGCTGGCCCGCCAGCTCGCCGGGTTGGTCGCCCGTCTCAGGCACCAGGAAGTGGCTCATGATGCCACCCCCGGTGAAGGTGCCGACGCCGATGCGGTTGCCCTCGAGCTCGTCCTTGTGCAGGTGACCGTTGATCAGCAGGGTCGCCGACTCGACCATCTTGGCCGCGGCGGGCTCGTGAGTGACAACGATGTCCGGGCGGGACCGATCCGCATACGCCTTGTTGAACGCATCCGCCGCTGGCTGCTCCTTCTGGACGATGTTCTTGCTGTCGTCACCGAAGAACCGAGGGTCGTTGAACCCTGCGACGACCACTCCGTCGACGGTGACCTCGGTGTAGGACTTCGGTGCCGGCTCGAGCAGCACGACGTTCGCGATCTTGGCCATGCGTTCCAGCAGCGCCTGGTCGGCCAAGCTGCTTGCGTCGTGGTTACCCCGCACGAAGAGGTACGGCACCCCGAGGTTCTCGATAGCGGTGAAGATCCCGGACAGCTCGGCCTCGGTGACGCTGCCGAAGTTGATCAGGTCGCCTGAGTCGATGACCGCGGTGACCTTCTCGTCATCGATGATCCGCTTCATCAGCGGGTACTGGTTGGCTCCGTGGATGTCCGAGACCAGCAGGAACCGGGCGGCCGGCGGCTCGCTGATGCCCGCGGGGACGAACTTCTCCTGCAACGCCGAAGAGAGCGCCAACAGGTTCGTCACATACGGCGTGACCTGTGCGGCGCGCGCCTCGACGTCGGCCAGCAGACCCGCGTTGCTCCGGACCGTGCCGAGCAAGCCGGTCGTCGTGAAGCTCGAGAGCTGGTCGGGCTGGTAGGTCCCCCACACCCCGGCACCTGTGCCGCCGACTGCCAACAGTGCCGCGACGCCGGTCGACAGGACCTGACGAAGCGTGGGCGGGCGACGACGCGCGTAGGCGATCAGGGCGATCGCTCCGAACCCCACGGCCAGAACCCCACCGGAAAACTTCAGCCCGAGCTCGGTGACCCCGGAGCCGAGCGCGTCGCTGATCTCCTTGCTCGAGGGCTCCAAGGCCAGGATCGATACGCGCCGGTCGTCGAAGAGCCGGGTGATCGTGTCGCGAACCTGGATGGTGGCGTCGACCCCGGGCGCCAGGAACGGGCTGGTGAACTTGAGGTCCAGGTCTCCGAAGGATGTGGGGCTGTGGATCGTCGAGGTGAACGACGGGAGCGCCGACAATCGCACCTCAGCGCTGTAGTGACTGGTCTCCACCGTGGTCGGGAAGAGACTGGTCGCGGCGACCCCACCGAGATAGACCGCGCCGACCATGACCAGCAGCTCGGCGCCCCGGATGACGGGCCGCCGCCAACGCAACGACCTGCCGGAGGTCCGCAGTGTGACCCCGGCCCCCTGAGGCTCTGCGCTGGATCCCGACATGGTTCAACCAATGTTAGGGGGGCCGAGCGCGAAGGTCGCCCGAACCTCGTGGCGCGGCCTGGCGTTAGGCCCCTGCCCGAGATACGACGCGATCAGCGCGATCTCGCGGGCCTCCCAGGGCGGGCTCTCATATTGCCCCAACGCATCAAGCAAGCGCGTGACGTCCGCGGCCACTCCCAGCCGGGCCAGCGTCAGGTGCGGATGAAATCGTCCGCCGCCAACCGCGGTGCCGGACTTCGAGGCGGCTGCCCGGACCCCGCCTGCCAGCCTCATCAGCTCTTCTCCGTCGTGCTCCACTCCCGTCCACAGCACCTTGGCGCGCCCTGCATGAGGAAAGGCGCCCGCGCCAACCAGTCGCAACACCAACGGGTTTCGTCGCAACGTGGCACGCTGGAGGCGTTCGAACAGCTCATCCGTATGCCGGTCGGCCAGGTCAGGAAGGAAAGCGAGGGTGACATGCCGCTGCGCGGGCATGGTCCAACGCAGGGCGTGGAGCCCCGCCTCCTGACGAGGCTCGAGGAACGCAGCCAGGTCATCCTTGACCGCTTCGGGCAGCGGCAGCGCGATAAACATTCGCATGGCCCCTCATCGTGACACGCAAATGCACCACTGTGGCAGGTGGGAACCGCGTAGATTGGCCAAACGTCAACAGGGTGCAGTCACTTGCGTCTGTGCCGTGTCGGCGCGCGTGGCTCGGAGTTCGCAGAGATGTTCGTAGAGACAGAGACGTCTTGAGAGACAGGGACAGTCATGACAGATCCGGACACGTCGAGTCAGCCAGCCAGCCAGCCGCTCCAACCACCAGCGGACACCGATTCCGTCCTGACACTGACGGCACCCCCGCCGGTCCAGGCCGTGACCGCGATCGCGGCTCCCTCCCTGGCTCCGGCCGTTGAGGCTTCGGCGCTGCCGGGCCTGGACGCCAAGGTCGAGGGCTATCTGGCGATGTTGATGGCCATTGCTCCCCGTTCACCCGAGTTCGCCGCCAAGGCCACGGACGTGCGCTCTATGGGCGACGAGGACATCCGGCGCGCCGCCGAGACGTCCAACAGCCTGCTGAAGTCACCCGTCAGGGCGCTTCAGGAGGGCGGCCTCGCGGAGGGATCCAAAGTTGGCTCAACCCTGCTCGAGCTGCGCCGTACGGTCGAGGACCTCGATCCCAGGGAAGCCACCGGCACCAAGAAGCTCCTGGGGTTCATCCCGTTCGGCGACAAGGTCACCGACTACTTCCACAAGTACCAGAGCGCAGAGAGCCATCTCGACGCGATCCTGCACGCGCTGCGCGACGGCCAGGACGAGCTCGGCAAGGACAACGCCGCCCTCAACCTCGAGAAGCAGCAGCTGTGGGAGGCCATGGGACGGCTCAACCAGTACGTCTACGTCGCCGAACGTCTCGACGCTCGCCTGGCCGCGGCGATCGCCGACATCGAGGCGTTCAACCCCGAGAAGGCCAAAGCCCTGCGTGACGACGTGATGTTCTACGTTCGCCAGAAGCACCAGGATCTGCTGACCCAGCTGGCCGTGTCGATCCAGAACTACCTGGCCGTCGACATCGTCATCAAGAACAACATCGAGCTGATCAAGGGCGTCGACCGCGCTTCCACCACAACGATCTCGGCGTTGCGCACGGCTGTCATGGTGGCCCAGGCGCTCGGCAACCAGCAGCTCGTGCTCACCCAGATCTCGGCGCTGAACACCACGACGTCCGGCCTGATCGAGCGCACCTCCGAGATGCTGCGCGACAACTCGGTCGCCATCCAGCAACAAGCCGCGTCGGCCACCATCGGGTTGCCCCAGCTGCAGGCCGCCTTCCAGAACATCTACGCCACCATGGACGCGATCGACACGTTCAAGGCCCAAGCGCTGGACAACATGGCCGCCACGATCGGCACCCTCGAGACCGAGGTCAGCAAGTCCCGCGAGTACCTCGACCGGGTCGAGCGTCAGGATCCGAAGGTCACCCATGGCTCGCTCGATCTCGACGGTGCATCCGGCGCTGGCCGCTGACGCGGGTTCGGGGGAAGATCGACGACATGGCGTTGAGTGATCTCTTCGCGCGTCTCACAGGTCGTCGGCGCGAGCCCGAGCGGCCGGTGCTTGCACATGCCCCCACCAGCGAGGACCTGCTCGCCGCGCTCGACGCGGTCGAGGCCATGGTGGCCCGCGGTGTCGTTCCGGCGCCCGTCGCCTCGCGGGTGACCAGGGTCTCTCGGACCGTGCGCGACACCATCCCGCGGTTGTCGAACCTGGGCGCCGGCAGCCTTCAGGCCTACAACGTCATGGCGACGGCGACCGACTACCTGCCCGAGGCCATCGGCGGCTACCTGCGGCTCCCGCGCCAGTTCGCCGACAGCCGTCCCGTCGACCGCGGCAAGACCTCGCTGATGATCCTGATCGACCAGCTCGACCTGCTGGCCGCCACGATGGACAAGGTCTTCGACGCCGTATGCCGTGCCGATGCGGCCGCGCTGGTGGCGCACGGCCGGTTCCTGGCGGAGAAGTTCGGCCACGCTTCTGGTGGTGGTGCGCTGATGCTGGGCCCGGACGTGAAGATTGCGCCTGATGAGTCGAGGCGCTTGCCGCCACCCACCGCGGCGGGGACGCCATGACGAGCTACCCCCAGTCGCCGACGCTGGCGCTGGACCAGGCGCTCGTTGCCCTCGTCGACGTGGCCGAGTCCGCTGGACTGGACGCGGGGACAGCCAGGGCCGAGGGTGCTGCTCTGGCCGCGGCCGTGGCCGAGTCGGCGCCCGGGGCTGCCGCGAGCTGGGCCACAGCCGTCGGCGGCGCCACCACACAGGACTTCTTCGACGCCGCGACGCGAGGTCGTCGTTGGCGGGCGTCTCCCACGGCAACCCTGAGCGGCCTTGTGGCACAAGGGTCTTCGCACAGCGTTCCCTACGCCGAGGCACTCGCCGAGGTCGCCTCGGCAGCCTGTGATCTCGGTGAGCCGACGATGCGGGTGATCGGCAATGCCTCGGTGGCGGCGGCCGCTCAGCTGACGGCTGCCGGGGCGCGAACCACGACGACAACACCCGCGCCGGCAACACCCACGACGACAACACCCGCGCCGGCGGCAATGACAGCCACGGCGACGACGCCCGAGGGATCGGCCCCTGCCGAGGTCATCAAGCCGAAGACCGTCGACGAGCTGCTTGCCGAGCTCGACGCACTGATCGGCCTGGAGCGGGTCAAGCGCGAGATCCACCGCCAGGTCGCACTCCTGCGGGTGGGGCGGCTGCGCACCGAGGCTGGTCTGAAGAAAGCGACGATCACCCGGCACCTCGTGTTCACCGGCAACCCGGGCACCGGCAAGACGACCGTGGCGCGGCTGGTCGGCGGGATCTACCAGGCGCTCCAGCTCCTGTCCAAGGGCCAGCTGGTCGAGGTCGACCGCTCCGAGCTGGTGGCCGGCTATCTCGGCCAGACCGCGATCAAGACCGCCGAAGTCGTGGCCGGAGCCGCCGGAGGCGTGCTGTTCATCGACGAGGCCTACAGCCTGACGGGTGACCAGTACGGCACCGAGGCGGTCGACACCCTGGTCAAGGAGATGGAGGACAAGCGCGACGATCTTGTCGTCATCGTCGCCGGCTACCCCGCCCCGATGGAGGCGTTCGTTGCCGCCAATCCCGGGCTGTCCAGCCGCTTCAGGACCATCATCGAGTTCGACGACTACACCGACGACGATCTGGTCAAGATCCTGACCCTGCTGGCCGATGGTGCCGACTACGAGCTCACCCGTGAGGCGCTCGCGCAGTTCCGGGAACTGCTGGCCGCGACGCCCCGCGGCACCACCTTCGGCAACGGCCGGTTCTCGCGCAACATGCTGGAGGCCGCCATCGGCCGACAGGCCTGGCGGCTGCGCGAGGTCGAGACACCCACCACCGAGCAGCTGCGCCAGCTGTTGCCGCAGGACCTGGACGACGACGAGCAGGGAGAACCGACGTGACCGCGCCGAGCAACGCACCCAGCAACGCGCCGAGCAACGCACCCAGCAACGCGCCCAGCAACGCACCGACTGTCGCGGGCCGGCTGGGCGAGGCCACCGTCTCCGTTCGCCGCGCGATGTCCGGGACCCCGGGACGGTTGCGGGTTCTGGCTCTGTCGACGGTCGCCGTGTCGCTGATCTTCGCCCTCTCCGCCTTCTCGACCTTCGGGTCCACCAATGACGCGCTGGGACGAGGTGAGGCCAACACGACCCAGCTGGTGCGGATCCAGGCGATCCACACCAACCTGATCCGGGCCGACGCGGATGCCACCAACGCGTTCCTGGTCGGCGGCCTCGAGCCTGAGGCGCAGCGGACGGAATACACCTCGTCCCTGGCTCAGGCCGCCCGGCTGATCGCCGAGGCAGCCAAGGCCCAACCTGCGGACGGACCGGCGCTGGGAGCCCTCAACAACTCGCTGCTCACCTACGCCGGCCTGATCGAGCAGGCCAGGGCCACCAACCGCCAGGCCCTGCCGGTCGGCGCACAGTACCTCCGCATCGCCAGCTCAAGTCTGCGCAGCGACGCCCTGCCCATCCTCGACGCCTTGGTCAAGGCCAACGAAGCCCGCGTGAGCGCAGAGTTCGACCGCGCCGCAGGGGCATCGAGCCCCCTCATCGCGAGCGGAGTGCTCGCCCTGCTCGTGCTGCTCGGTGGCATGGGCTGGCTCTCGTTGCGCACCCATCGGCTTGTGAATCCGCCCCTGGCAGCTGCCACGGCGGTAATCCTGGTGACACTGGTGGTCGGCTCGATCTCTCTGGCGGCCGTCGGTTCACGGGTGGATGACGTGCGCAAAGGGTCGTATGCCGCGACGCTGGCCACGGCGAAGGCACGCATCGCCGCGTTCGACGCCAAGTCGAACGAGAGCCTGACGTTGATCGCGCGCGGCTCGGGGTCGGCTTTCCAGAAGGCTTGGGAGGTCTCGGCGGAGGTCGTGACCGCCCAGAGCGAGGTGGCGGGCCGGTTGAACCGCGATGCCTCGAACCTGTTTGGACTGTGGACGAACTACGGCGAGACCCACGGCCTGATCCGCAAAGCCGATGACGGCGGCCAGTGGGAGGACGCGGTCCAGCTGGCGACGGGGAACGGTGGCACAACACCCGGTGCCATGTCAGCCAACGTCAGCTTCGACGCCTTCGACTCGGGTTCTGCCGCCGCGCTGGCGTCGAGCAGCCGGACGGTGACCGACAGCCTGAACGCGCCGGGCGCCTGGCTGCCGTTCGCCGCGTGGCTCAGCCTGCTCGTGGGGGTCGCCGCAGCAGTGTCGTCCTGGTGGGGCGTCTCACTCCGGTTGGAGGAGTACCGATGAACCAGCCAACGATGCTGAAGACGAACACGACCCGGCTCCGTCGGCGAGGGGCTCTCGGGGGCGCCATCGCCACCCTGGCACTGCTCGTGACCGCGGGCTGTTCGGGCAACGGGGTCTACGAGACCACCCAGATTCCTACCCCGCCTGCTCCGTCGGCCGCCGCGCCGGCGCCCAGCCCGACCTCCACCGCACCGCCACCTGCCTGCGGCAACCGTCTGGCGTCCTTCGCACCCGACGGACCGAACCCTGCGCCCAGTGCCATCCCGGCAGCTGGTGGCTACGTAGCCGAGATCCAGAAGCGAGGTCGACTCATCGCGGGGGTCTCGGCCGACACCTTGCTGTTGGGATCACGCAACCCGCTCAACGGCCAGATCGAGGGCTTCGACATCGAGATACTCAAGGCGGTCTCCAAGGCCATCTTCGGTGACCCCAGCAAGATCGAGTTCAGAGTCATCACGACGGCGCAACGCATCCCGGTCCTGGTCGACGGCAGTGTCGACATCGTCGCCCGCGCGATGACCATCACGTGTGCACGGTGGGAACAGATCGACTTCTCCACCCAGTACTACCTCGCCGGACAGAAGGTCCTGGTCGCCAAGGGCTCGTCGGTCAGGGCGATGGAGGATCTCAAGGGCAAGAGGGTCTGCGCCCCCAACGGGTCCACCAGCCTGGTCAAGCTGAAGACGTTCCCCGGGCTGATTCCGGTGGGTTCTGACACCCACACCGGCTGCCTGGTGCTGTTCCAGCAGGGCAATGTCGACGCGATCACCGGCGACGACACCATCCTGGCCGGTCTGGCCGCCCAGGACCCCTACGCATTGGTCGTCAAGGCTCCCGCGTTCACCGAAGAGCCCTACGGTCTGGGCATCTCGAAGAAGCACCCCGAGTTCGTCAAGTTCGTCAACGGCGTGCTGGCGCAGATGCGCTCGGACGGGCAGTGGACCACGGCATACAACACCTGGCTCAAGGCGGCTCTCGGTCCGGCACCCGCGCCACCCGCCGCGGTCTACGGGCGGCTGCCGTGATGGTGCCCGCCGCGACAGCCATCACGCCTGAGCCACCGGGCAGCATCGGCTCCACGATCTCGGCCGAGGATGCGCTGCACTACCTGGAGGCGCTCAGCACCTGGCGCGATCAGCGACGTGCCGAGCTCGACCGGCTCGACGAGGCGGCTCTGGCCGCACCCGAGACCGACACGGCTTCAGGCGCCGGGGCCACCGGGCTGACCGGCGACATCATGTTGTCGATGGCGCTCTGGAAAGCAGTCGCCGATCGGCATGACCTGCTCGTGGCCACATGGGACTCCGGCCGGGTCGGCCCGGCAGAACGCGAGCGCCTCTCCACCCTGATCTGGGGTCGTCTGGACGCCACCCTGGACCCGCAGCTGGCCCGCCGACCCGATGTGCCGAGCTCGAGCGGCGCGCTGGCCGTGTCCCTGCCAGAGGCGATGCGGCTGTCCGACGCGCTCGCCGCAGCGCTGCGGGCGCGGCTGTCCCTGGACCCCTCCGACGCCGATGTGGCCAATCGACTGAGACAGCTCCGCGCCCAGCTGGAGCGGGTGCGCGACCTCGTGGCCAACGAGCCGCCGGATGGCCGGGATCGTTTCTCCCACAAGCTGGGCAAGCTCGACGAGCGCCTGAGTGAGATGGTCGAAAAGGCCAAGCGGGGCGCGGATGTCGGCGGTCTGGTCGGACCGCTCGAGGCCGATGCGGCCCGCACCGAACGTGACCTCATCGTCGGTTCGGCCACGCGGGCGGAGACTGCCCGCGACGCGACGCGGGCACAGGAGCTGCGGGCCGAGCTCGAAGCCCGCGGGGCGGCTATCCGCGATCTCGCCGCGCGCTGTGTGGCCTCCGTGACCCCGGCCCCCAAGCTCGCCGTGCCTGACGTCGCGGCGCTGGGGCCGGTGCCGCAGGCACCTGCCGATGTGGACGCCTATCTGGCCCGGCTGGCAACGGTCGGCCGCGCCCTCAACCTTGCGCACGCGGCATACGCCACAGCGCTGGACGAACGCGACGAGCTGCGCGGTCGGCTGGAGGCCTATGCCATCAAGGCAACCCGGACCCGGGGCAACAGCAGCGCACCTGGCAGCAACAGCAGCGCCGACGACACCAACGACGATCTCGACGAGCTGTTCCGCCGGGCCCAGGAGGTCCTGGGCGCCGAGCCGTCCGACATGGTCCGCGTCCGCGCGCTCGTGGCGGCCCATCAGGCCTACCTCGCCTCGCGCTCGACGACCACAGGGATGGCCCGCGAGATGACAAGAGGGATGACATGACCACCATCGCCTGCACCCAACCCGGGTGCACAGGGTCGATCCTGGACGGCTACTGCGACATCTGCGGTTCCCCGGGCGGTCCGGCCCAGCCCTCGAGCGGCACAACCTCAAGCGGTGCGGCCTCAAGCGGTGCGGCCTCAAGCCGCACAACACCACGTGCGGGCCACGTGCCCGGTGCCGATGGCTCGGCCGCGACGCAGCCGGCTGGGGTCGGCAGCAGCGTCTCGACGATGTCCCGGGCGTCCAACCGGCTGTCCTCCACCGCGTTGGGATCCGCGCGCACTCTCTCCGGTTCCAAGGTGACCCGCCGGCTCGGGACCTCATCCAAGCGACTGCGCGGCACCGGGCTCGGTGCCGGGCTGACGACGATCCCGCCGATCCCCGCGGTGGACGCGTCCGAAGCGATCATGAAGAACCCGTCCGTCCCGGAGGAGAAACGCAACTGTCCCTCGTGCGGCTCGCCCGTGGGCCGGTCGCGCGACGGCCAGCCGGGACGCACCGAAGGCTTCTGCCCCAAGTGTCGCAACCCCTTCTCCTTCACTCCCAAGCTCGCGCCCGGTGTTCTTGTCGGCGGGCAGTACGAGGTCGCCGGGTGCCTGGCACACGGTGGTCTCGGCTGGGTCTATCTGGCACGCGATCGCAATGTCTCCGACCGCTGGGTGGTCCTCAAGGGTCTGCTCAACTCCGGCGACGCCGACGCCATGGCCGCTGCCATTGCCGAGCGGCGGTTCCTGGCCCAGGTGGAGCACCCGCTGATCGTCGAGATCTACAACTTCGTCACCCACGAGGGCGCCGGTTACATCGTCATGGAGTACGTCGGCGGCACCTCGCTGAAGTCCCTGCTCAAGTCGCGGATGAAGGCAGCCGGAGGCCGCTACGACGCGCTGCCGATCGACCAGGCCATCGCGTTCATCATCGAGATCCTGCCGGCCTTCCAGTACCTGCACGATCTGGGGCTGATCTACTGCGACTTCAAACCGGACAACATCATCCAGGTCGGAGATGCAGTCAAGCTGATCGACCTCGGCGGGGTGCGCCGGCTCGATGACCTCGACTCGGCGATCTACGGCACCGTCGGCTACCAGGCGCCCGAGGTCCCCACGGTCGGCCCCTCGGTGGCGTCCGACATCTTCACGATCGGACGCACCCTCCTGGTCCTGGCGATGGAGTTCCGGGGCTACCAGTCGACCTACCTGTCCTCTCTTCCGCCGGTGAGCGAGACGCGGCTGTTCCAGACGTACGACTCGCTCTACCGGCTGCTGGCGAAGGCGTGCGCGCCGGATCCGGCCGACCGTTTCGCCTCGGCCGACGAGCTGCGCGTCCAGCTCCTCGGTGTGCTTCGCGAGGTCGTCTCCGACAAACCGGGCGCAGGCGCCGCGATCCACTCGACCTCCTCCCTGTTGTTCGAGATCCCTGCCGTCTCGGACGAGACCCTCGACTGGCAGGACCTTCCCGGGCTGAAGGTCGACGAGAGCGACACCATGACCGGCTGGCTCCGCACCGTCAGCATCGAGGATCCAGCGGCCAGGCTCGACACACTCCTTGCCGCCCCGCAGGTGTCTCCTGAGGTGTTGCTGGCCACCGCCAATGCGGCACTGCACGCCGGCCGCCTTGACGTGGTCGACACCGCCGTCGCGGACATGCTGACCAACGACCCGTGGGAGTGGCGAGCGGTCTGGATGTCCGGGCTCGCTGCGTGCGCGCGCGGTGATGCCCCAGCAGCACAGCCATCTTTCAACGCGGTCTATGGCCAGGTGCCCGGCGAGCTCGCCGCCAAGCTGGCGCTGGCCCTCGCCTGTGAGATCAGCGGTGAGCTTGACGTTGCCGAGTCGCTGTACACAACCTGTGCGCGAACCGACGCCAACTACATCGCCCCTTCGGCGTTCGGTCTGGCCCGCATCTGCTCCGGACGTGGAGACCTGGACGGGGCCATCTCGGCGCTGGACCTCGTTCCCCCGACCAGCCGCGCCTTCACCCAGGCCCGCCGTCAGCGAGCCGGTCAGCTTGCCGCGTCAGGGCGTGGGCTGCCGGCGCTGTCAGAGGCCATGAACAGCATCGACTCACTGACCATCGACGCGAAGGACCGGGCGACGCTGTCCGCCGCCGTGCTCGACGCCGCCCTCCACGAGGTACGCGCCAACGGCTCACGCCCGGACATCCTGATCGCCGGGCTGCCGGCGGCCGAGCCGTCGCTGCGCAGCGGGCTCGAGGCGGCCTACCGCGAGCTCGCCACCTATGCCAGGGACCGCGAGGAGAAGGTACATCTGGTCGATCTGGCCAACTCGGTGCGCGGATGGACGACGCAGTGACGGAGTGCCCGAGCTGTCACGTGGCTGTCGCATCCTCCGAACAGTTCTGTGAGGCCTGCGGCGCGGAGCTCAGTCCGACGGTCGCCGTGGCCGAGGCAGTCCCGAGCGAGGCCTCCTCCCAGGCGATCCCGGCGCCGCAGGACCTGGGCGTTACGGCGGCCATCTGTCAGACCTGCGGCGGCGAGGTGATCAGTGACGGGTACTGCGGCACCTGCGGCGCACGCGCGCCCACCCTTCGAGACCACTTCACCGAGCAACCCGCGGCGTGGGTGGCTGCGGTGTGCGACCGCGGAATACGGCATCCGCGCAATGAGGATGCCGTGGCCCTCGCGGCCGACGACGAGCCAGGGTCACGGGCAGTGATCGTTGTCTGCGACGGGGTGTCGAGCTCCATCGACTCGGACGTGGCCAGCCTGGCGGCAGCGCGAGCGGCGCGGGACGTTCTGGGGTCCTCACGCTCGCAGGGTATGGGCACTGCTTCCTCCTTGGTTGCTGCTGTGATCGCTCGTCTCGAAGCGGCGACCGATGCCGCCAGCGAGGCCGTGCTCGGAGTCACCCACCTGGCAAAAGTCGGTGCAGCTACTGGCAATCCGGCCTCGTGCACGTTCGTGGCGGCAGTGGTGGAGCGGGACCTGCTCGTCGTGGGGTCCGTGGGCGACAGCAGGGTCTACTGGCTGCCGGATGCCGGCACAGCCGTCGCACTCACCGTCGATGACTCGTTCGCCCAGGAGCAGATCGCGTCGGGCGTCCCACGCGCAGAGGCAGAGACGGGCCCGCAGTCGCATGCCATCACGCGGTGGCTCGGGGTTGACACGCCGAACCACTCCCCGACCACAGCCACCATGACGCTCGCCGAGCCCGGCTGGATCCTGGTGTGTTCCGATGGACTGTGGAACTACTGCTCGGAGGCTCAGGACCTGGCAACGCTGGTACAGAAGACCAGCGGCGGCTCACCAGCGGCCGCCGAGCCCTTGACCCTTGCCGGCGCACTGGTTGACTGGGCCAACGCCCAAGGTGGCCAGGACAACATCTCAGTCGCACTGGCCCGCATACAGTCCCTTGCACCCCGGTCCACCCGAGAGGAAGCCTGACGAGATGGCTGATTTCACCGCTGAGGTCTACCAGAACGAGTTCCTGCCCGACGGTGGCACGGATGTGCACGCCATCGTCACCGTGACCTGCACCGGCGCGGGCGCAGCCGGCCAGGCCGGCCAGGGCGATGCCGGCGAGATCGTCATCGTCGACACGTCGGGATCGATGGGCGAAGTCAACATCCGCGCGGCGCAGCAGGCGGCCGTCGCCGCGATCGACCAGATCATCGACGGCACCTGGTTTGCCGTCATTGCCGGCTCCCACGAGGCGCGGATGGCGTTCCCCGTCGGCCGGGGCGAGCTGATCATGGTCCAGATGGACAACGCTTCGAGAACGGCCGCGAAGAGCGCCGTATCGATGTTCCGGGCAGACGGCGGGACCGCGATGGGCACGTGGTTGACCCTGGCCGCTCGGGTCTTCTCCACGGTGCCCTCCCTGGCCCAGAAGCACGCGATCCTGTTGACAGACGGTGAGAACCAGCACGAGACGCCCGAGAAGCTGACCGAGGCGATCAACGGCGCGAAGGGCCGGTTCCAGTGTGACTGCCGCGGCGTCGGGTCCGACTGGAAGGTGGCTGAGGTGCGCAGGATCGCCCAGGCGCTGATGGGCACGGTCGACATCATCCCGTCAGGCGCCGAGATGGCGGAGACCTTCGAGACGTTGATGCGCCAGTCGATGAGTCGGGGAGTCGCCGCGGCAACGTTGCGGGTGTGGGCACCCCAGGGAGCCCAGGTGTTGTTCGTTCGCCAGGTGTCCCCCACGGTGGAGGACCTGACCTCTCGCCGGCAAGAGGTCAACGCCTTGACGGGCGCCTTCCCGACCGGGTCCTGGGGCGATGAGTCTCGTGACTATCACGTGGCAATTCGTCTGGCAGCGAAGGGAATCGGCCAAGAGCAGCTCGCCGCGCGCGTACAGCTCGCCGTCGGCGACAACGTGGTGGCCCAAGGTCTGGTCAAGGCCATGTGGTCCAGCGACGACACGCTGACCACACGGATCAACCCGGAGGTCGCGCACTACACCGGGCAGACAGAGCTCGCCGACGCCATCCAGGAGGGACTGGCGGCCAAGGCCATCGGCGACGACGCCACCGCCACCGCCAAGCTCGGCCGGGCGGTGCAGCTGGCTGCCGAGACGGGAAACGACGAGGCAACCGCCAAGCTGGCGAAGGTCGTGGATATCGACGACCCCAACGCCGGGACCGTGCGTTTGCGCCGAAGTGTCGACAAGCTGGACGAGATGGCACTGGACACGGCGTCGACCAAGACCACTCGAGTGAAGAAGTGAGCACACGACGATGAGCGGCACCACCTGCCCGAACGGCCACGTGTCCGAGGCCGCCGACTACTGCGACACGTGCGGTGCACCCATGGCCCCGTCATCGACTCCCGATTCGAGCCGCCCTTCAGGTCCCGCGTCGGCTCCGGTGACGCCGGGGACCGGAGCCAGCGCGGCAACGGCGGCTGCCACCCAGCCCTGCCCGAGCTGTGCGATGACGAACACCCCCGAGGCGTTGTTCTGCGAGGCGTGCGGCTACGACTTCACGACCGGGACCATGCCCCGGCCCAGCGCACCGGCGACCAGTCCCACGACGTCGACGAACCTGCTGGACCTGGGGGCGACACCTGAAGGAGCAACAGTCCCGGACCCCGTCGCGCCCGCGGTAAAGCTCGAATGGGTGGTCGAGGTCTGGGTCGACCCGGACTGGTACGCCGGCCAGGAGAGCGACGAGGAGCTTCCGTCCCCAGGGCTGCCCGTCGTGGTCCCGTTGCGGACCCGCAGCCTGCTGATCGGACGCCGCTCGGTGAGCCGCAACATCCACCCGGACATCGAGTGCGCCTCCGACGTCGGGGTCAGCCGACGCCAGGCGCAGCTGACCACCGACGGTCAGCGATGGTGGGTCGAGGATCTGCAGAGCTCCAACGGCACCTACGTCGGCGCTGCCAGCGGGCCATTGCCCGAGGACGCACTTCCTCCCGGCCAACGTCGAGAGCTGGCGCAGGACGACAGGATCTATCTCGGCGCCTGGACCCGCATCGTGGTCCGCCGGGCGACTCCCGAGGAGCAAGCCGGGCAGGCTTGAGCACGCAGGGGGCTTGTCAAGATCGCTGGCTCGGCTCAGTGGACGGTGAACGTCTTGTCGTCAACGGCCGATCCGGGCCCTTCGGCACCATCGGAGGGATCATCGGTTGAGACTTTGACCGAGTACGTGCCAGCGGTGAGCTTGGCGGTGAAGGTGAACTCTCCGAACTTCCCGGCGCCGGTGCGATTCATCGTGAAGCCCTTGGCCACCACGGCCCCCGAGTCGTTGCGGACCTCCCACAAGAAGTTGGCCTCGAACGACGTGCCGAAGCCCTTGAAGGTCACCGTGCCGGCCGGCAGGTCCTCGCCTTCCTGCGGCGATGTGACCCAGACGTGGGCCTGAACCTCGGACATCGGCGCGCGTTGCATCGGCTCACCGAGCCGGATCACGCCCCAGGCGTCGTAGGCAGCGCCGTCGACCGTGACCGTCACAGTGCTCGCCGGGGTTCCAGCCTGCTGGACGGCGGCGGTCGCGGTGTAGACCAGCTGCTGCAGGGCGCGCGAGGCCAGCTCGCTACCCAGCTGGGTGTTGGCAAGCGCGTCCTTGGACAGGTCGACGGTGATGGCGTTGCCACTCTGGGACACCGTCACGCGAGAGGGCGGCCGCCACGGGGTCGTGTAGTCGGGGTCTAGCGGCTTCAGGGTCATCATCGCCGACACGGCGGAGGAGACCGGCCCACCTGTGTTCGGGACCTCACGGAACTCCCGGTACAGCGCGAACGAGCGCCTCGACTCGGCAATCCAATAGACCGGCATGCCGGTCAGCGTGTCGGACGGCGATGTCGCCGTTGTCGTGGTGCCCGTGGGTGACGTGGACGTCGAGGCCGACGACGTGGGCTGCCCCGAGTCGGGACCGGGCGAAGTTCCGCACGCGGAGAGCGCCACAGCGAGCGCGAGGCTCACCGGGCCCACGACCAGAGCTCGCCGTACCGGTTTGGTTTCCTGTCCCATCAGATCCTCCCGAGCTGCGTCGCTGGCACCCTAGCGAAGTTCCGTCATGGCTGGCGCCTTTCAGAACTGACGTCCTTTCGTGACTGAAGTCCTTCCATGACAAAGACGCCCAGGCTCTGCGGAAGGTTGACCGGCAGGGGGACCTCTGCGACTAGACCTGGTCGGCAGCCGCTCGCATGGCGGCCAGGTCGAGCTTCTGCATGCCGAGCATGGCCTTCATGGCACGTTCGGCGCGTCCTTGGTCGGGATCGCCCAAGATCTCACCCATGCCGGCTGGGATGACCTGCCACGACAGGCCATACCTGTCCTTCAGCCATCCGCACTGGCCCTCTTCGCCACCCTCGGACAGCGCGGCCCAGTAGTGGTCGACCTCGTCCTGGTCGGCGCAGCTGATCAGCAGCGAGATCGCCTCGCTGAAGGTGAACAGGGGGCCGCCGTTGATTGCCGTGTATTCCTGACCGTCGAGGACGAAGTCGACAGTCAGCACGGTGCCGGCTGGTCCGGGGCCGGCCTCGCCGTAGTAGGAGACGTTGGTGACCTTCGAGCTCGGGAACACCGAGACGTAGAACTCGGCGGCTTCCAGGCTCTGGGTGTCGAACCAGAGGTTCGGGGTGATCCGGGGCATGGCGCTCTCCTCAAGTCGTTCGACGCATCCGTCGAGTACCTGCACAGATCGTTACATCGGTGGAAAGGCGTGTCCAGAAAACACCACACCCGGCCGTGGGGCGGCCGGGTGTGGGTGGGGTGCTGCAGAAACGGTCAGAGGATGAGCGATCCGAACACGAAGCCCAGTCCGACGGCGATCGCGATGTTCACCAGCCCCGGGACGATGAAGGGGTGGTTGAACACCGCCTTGCCGATCTGCGTCGTTCCGGTGTCATCCATCTGCACCGCCGCGAGGAGCGTCGGGTACGTCGGGAGGATGAACAGAGCCGACACTGCAGGGAAGGCGGCCACCGCTGCGAACGGCGCAACGCCGATCGCCAGGGCCGTCGGCATGAGGGCCTTGGTCGTGGCGGCCTGGGAATACAGAAGAGCCGAGGCGAAGACGAGCACGACGGCGAGCAGCCACGGCTGGTTGCTGAGCAGATCACCGGAGAAGCTCATGATCTCTTTCTCATGGGCGCTGACGAAGGTGGTGCCCATCCACGCCACACCCAGCACACAGATGCTCGCGCTCATACCTGACTTGAACACCGACGCCGAGAGGACCTTCTCGGTCGGCGCCTTGCACGCGAGAACGATGAGCGTGGCGGTCGACAGCATGAAGGTGATGATCGCCTGGTCACGGGTCATCACCGGATCGGTGATGAGGCCGACGTTCTCGCTGATGGCCGTGGCGTAGCCCATCACGGCAAGCAGGCCGATGAGGAAGATCAGCACGGACATCTTGGCCTTGGGCTCGATCACGCGTTCCTGGCGTCCCTTGACCGAGATGGCGCCAGCAGCAAGGCGCTTCTGGTACTCGGGATGGGTGCATAGCTCGGTGTTGCCCCGGACCTTGTCGACCGCCATCATGATCGCGGCCGTCGCCATACAGGCGAGGAAGGTCGAGGGGATGGCCACCGCCAGGAGCTGGAGGTAACCGATCCCCTGCTTCTCCAGCGTGCTGGAGAAGAACACCACGGCAGCGGAGATCGGCGAGGCCGTGATGGCGATCTGTGAGGCGACGACGGCCACCGACAACGGCCGCGACGGCCGGATGTTGTTCTCCTTGGCCACCTCGGTGATAACCGGCATCGTCGAGAACGCGGTGTGACCGGTTCCCGCCATGAGAGTCATCAGGTAGGTGATGACCGGGGCCAGGAAGGTGAGGTACTTGGGGTTCCTGCGCAGCACGCGATCGGCCAGGTCGACCAAGTAGTCCATGCCGCCGGCCACCTGCATCGCCGCGATGGCCACGATGACGGACATGATGATCGACACGACGTCGAGCGGCATCTCGCCGGGTTTCAGGCCGAGGAGAGCCAGCACGAGTACGCCGAGCCCGCCGGCGAACCCGATGGCGATGCCACCCAGCCGGGCTCCGAGGAAGATCGCCAGCAGGACGACCGCGAACTGGACGGCAATCATGCGGTCACGCCCTGCGGCTCGAGGCCGACAGTGTTCTCGGAGGCGAAGACCTTGCCCCGGAACTCGGGCCGGATGAGGTTCTCCGGGGAGAAGATCTTGTCGAGCTCATCCTCGTTGAGCAGCCCCATCTCGAGGACCACCTCGGGCACGGTCTTGCCGGTGCGGGCGCACTCCTTGCCGACCAGGTCGCCGGCGTGGTGACCAATGATGGGGTTGAGGAAGGTCACGATCCCGATCGAGTTCATGACGTAGCCCAGGCAGACCTCCGGGTTGGCCGTGATCCCGTCCACGCAGCGCACCCGCAGGTTCTGACACGCGTTCGTCAGGAGGCTCACCGACTCGAACAGGGCCTGCGCGATGACCGGCTCCATGACGTTCAGCTGGAGCTGTCCGGCTTCGGCGGCCATCGAGACCGTCACGTCGTTGCCGATCACCTTGAAGCAGACCTGGTTGACGACCTCCGGAAGGACCGGGTTGACCTTGGCCGGCATGATCGACGAACCGGCCTGGAGCTCGGGCAGGTTGATCTCGTTCAGGCCGGTCCGCGGTCCGGATGACAGCAGCCGCAGGTCGTTGCAGACCTTGCCGAGCTTGACAGCGGTGCGCTTGATCGCGCCGTGCATGGACACGTAGGCACCGGCGTCCGACGTCGCTTCGATCAGGTTCTCGGCCAGAACAACAGGCAGACCGGAGACCTCGGCGAGCTTCTCGACCGCAAGCGCGGCGTAGCCCTCGGGCGTGTTCAGTCCGGTGCCGATGGCCGTCGCTCCGAGGTTGACCTCAAGGAGCAGCTCGGCAGCACGAGTGAGCTGACGGGCCTCCTCGCGCATGAGGACCCCGTAGACCTTGAACTCCTGCCCGAGCGTCATGGGGATGGCGTCCTGGAGCTGGGTCCGCCCCATCTTCAGGACGTCCTTGAACTCGTCGGCCTTCGCATCAAAGGCGACTGCCAGGTTCTCGACCTCCGCCGTCAGCCCCTCCACGACCGTGAAGAGAGCGACGCGGAACCCACTGGGGAACGCGTCGTTGGTCGACTGGCTCTCATTGACATGCTCGTTGGGGTTGACCACGTCATAGCGCCCCTTGGCCAGGCCCATGTGCTCCAGGGCGAGGTTCGCGATGACCTCGTTGGTGTTCATGTTGACCGAGGTCCCGGCGCCACCCTGGAAGACGTCGATCGGGAACTGGTCCATGCAGCGGGCGTCGTTCAGCACCGCGTCGCAACCGGCGATGATGGCGTCAGCCACGTCGGCCGGGATGGTCCACATGTCCTTGTTCGCCATGGCCGAGGCCTTCTTGACCATGACCATCCCGCGCACCATCTCAGGCACGTCGCTGATCTTGGCCGAGCTGATCTTGAAGTTCTCCAAAGCACGCACAGTGTGTATGCCGTAATAGGCGCCGATCGGCACCTCTTTCGAACCCAGCAGATCTTCTTCGATCCGGGTTTCATTCACGGTGTTGCCCTTCAATTGGCAGGCAGTGGAGGTCGGGGTCTCCGTTACGTCCTCTGCCATGGGTCCCCGGACCAACGGGCCGGGTTAGTGATGCGCTGGGCGGGGGGGTAGCTCGGCCCGGCGCACCAAGTCAGAACTCCTCGTGCTTGGAAGCTCCCCCAAGCTCTCTGCTCGAGGAGATGGCGAGCTCCGCGGAACTCGGCAGCAATCCGGCGATCGGGACGCCGAAGCACGAATGATGACGGGTGTCAATGGCCAACATGGACCAACTATCTCAGGTGTCAATGGGTGATTTGCGCCATTCTGGGGTGATTGCACTCACTTAGGGCCCCCTACCCGCTCAGCTCGACCTGAGTGCAGTCCCCGCACGGTGTGGCCGCCCAAGCCACGTTCTCAGCAGCAATCTGGTCCCTGCTGCTGGGAGGGAACCCGCTCGGACGTTGGAGGCGCGTCCCCGCTCAACCCTGTTCGGGGGGGAATCTCGGGGAGCGAGGACGCGCTGCATCAATCCTTCCAGACAACTCCCGCTATCTCAAAGTTGAGGGCTGCCGTGTTTGTCCGAGCATCGGCAAGGTCGCACTCGTTGCGGCACGAGCTGGGGTGGAAAGCTCGGGGGCGCAACCGCTCGAAAGCCCCGGTCCATGTCAGATAGCCGATCCGATTGCGGTAACCAGCGCAGCCCGGGGCAGTCTGAGGGGCCTGGCAGTGGCACCGTTGTACGCATGTCCGCTTAGTTTTCGGCGGACACAAACAACCACAGATGCCACCTTGGCCTCGCTCTCAGCCCGCCGCGTGCGCCTCTATGTTGACCAGGTGGTCGACGGTTCCGCCGCGCCATTCGAGCATAAGAAGGGTCGCGTCGTCGCTGGTGACCCCACCTCGTTCGCCCATCAGGGCGCGGGACAGGAGGCGCACCGTCTCCTGCACCGAGTCCTGTAGGTCGGAGACACGT
>DASRVZ010000034.1:0-6059 GCA_035654835.1 Dermatophilaceae bacterium
TTCCGCAATCGGGACGGTGACGCTGGACGAAACACAACCGGCTCTGCTTGATGAGGGCGCGTCTCCTGACTGCATAGAGCCACGTGCTGTGCATAGTCAACCGCTCTTGCGCCAACCGCTCCAGCCGCGGTGCTTCGTCGCGATGCTGGCCGAACAGCCGATGTGGTGAGCTTGTTCGGCTGATTGTCTGAGCCGCGTAAGGCGTATTGGCTGTGCTTGGCAAGGAATTGTCCGGGCGTTGTGGATGGGTCTCATCTCGGGCCGCTGGATTGTCCCGTTCGCGACCTAGAAGAAGAGGCTCAAGGCATCGCGCGAAACGTCGTGGAATCTGGGAAGTCACTCTCGGGCTTGCTCGATAGCCGAGTGGGTTACTGAATGTGCGGAAGTCGCGATGACTGGGAGGTGGTGAGGTGCGGTTGCGCACGCGCGTGACGTTTCGTCGTGGGCTGGTGACTGCGATGGGACTGTTCCTGGTCGTCGCCATCGTCGGGAGTCTGGCTCTGCGCGGCGATACGCGGACCTGGGTTGTGGACGGGCTGGGGATTGTGGCCGTGTGGATGTCCGCGGGGGTGTGCTGGCTGGCGGTCTCGCGAGTCGGGTTCCGCAGGTGGGAGGTCCTGCTCTCCGCGGCTGCGGTGACCTCCTTCGCTGCCGGACTCACCTACTACTGTGCGGTGTTGGCCGAGGGCAGGCCGGTTCCGTTGGTCTCGCCCGCGGATGTGGCGGGCTTGTTGTTCTACCTGCTGATGCTGGGCGCGCTGGTCGTAGCGGTGCGCCACCGCTCGCCGGGGCGGTCGTGGTCGGTGTGGATGGACAGCGTGGTGGGGTCGCTGGGGGCGGCCTCGGTGCTCGCGGTCCTGCTTAGCCCGGTGCTGTCCTCAGCCATGAGGGGATCGTCGTGGCTGGCTACCGTGGTGGCGGTCGCCTACCCGATGTTGGACCTGCTGCTGGTGGCCTCTGTGGCCGGGATCGTGGCCTTGCGTGGCGTTCGGATGGGCAGCCGGTGGGGCCTGTTAGCCGCGGGCCTGCTGGCTTTCGCGGGCGCGGACATAGTCCTCGCGCTGCAACGGACCGAGGGTACCTTCGTGGCCGGGACAGCGCTGGACGCCGGATGGGGGGTCGGACTCGCCCTTGTGGCGATGTGGGTCGACGGTGTTGCGCAACACCACGCATCAACGGCGCGGGAATCGGGACCGGCGACCGGCGCGACGGCCCTGTTCGTGTCGGTGGCGGCGACCGTCGCCGGACTGGGGGTACTGGTCACGGGCACCCAAACGCGTTTGTCCAGGCTGGCCATCGTGCTGGCAGCAGTGACGCTGCTCATTGCGACGGCTCGCACCCTGCTGGGGTTTCGCCTGCTTGCGCGGATGTCGGATCTGCGTCGCCGGGACGCCACCACCGACGAACTGACGGGGCTACCCAACCGGCGCGCCCTGTACGCCGAGGCACACACTCGCCTGCTGGAGCCACAGCGTCGGCGCCAGGCCCTGCTGATGCTTGACCTGAACAGGTTCAAGGAGGTCAACGACAGCCTGGGCCACCACATCGGAGACGAACTGTTGATCCAGGCGGGTGCCCGCCTGCGCGAGCAGCTGCGGGCCGGCGACCTGCTGGTGCGTCTGGGCGGGGATGAGTTCGCGGTCCTGCTCGAGGACGCCGGCACGGACGCGGCTACGCAGGTCGCCGCCAAGATGTGCGGGGCCCTGGCCGTGCGCTTCGACCTGGACGGCATCGCGGTCTTCAGCTCGGTCAGCATGGGTATTGCCCTGTTTCCCAGCCACGGCCCCGACCTGAGCACCCTGCTGCGCAAGGCCGACATGGCCATGTACAAGGCCAAGTCTTCCGGCGACGGCTATCACGTCTACGGCGGTGCCGACGACGCTGACTCCAGCACCCGGCTGCGGACGGTCGATGAGCTGCGGACCGCGCTGACCAGCGACCAGCTCGTCGTGTACTACCAGCCCAAGATCGACCTGCTTACCGGGCAGGTCCACGACGTGGAGGCCCTGGTGCGCTGGGAACACCCCACCCGCGGACTGCTTTACCCCGACGCCTTCCTGGACCTGGTCGAAGAAGCGGGCATGATGTCAGCCCTGACCCGGGTGGTGCTGGGCATCGCTCTGGACCAGGCCGCAGCGTGGCAGGCCAGCGGTCGACGCCTGACCATCGCGGTCAACCTCTCGGCCAGCTCCCTGGTCGACACAGACCTGCCCGACGAGGTCGCCGCCATGCTCACCGCCCGGGACCTCCCGCCCGGCGCCCTGCAGCTGGAGATCACCGAGGAGTTCCTGATGGCCGACCGCGAGCGGGCCCGGGACATCCTGACCCGGCTGCGCCGCCTCGGCATCCAGATCTCCGTGGATGACTTCGGCACCGGGTACAGCTCACTGTCCTACCTTCGTGACCTGCCCGTCGACGAGCTCAAGCTCGACCGCTCCTTCGTGTTCCCGATGGCCGACGACGCCCGCGCCGCCGCCCTGGTCGCCTCCACTATCGACCTGGCGCACAGCCTGGGTCTGCGGATGGTCGCCGAAGGCGTCGAGACCAATGCCGCCTACACCGAGCTCGTCCGCCTGGGCTGTGACCAGGCGCAGGGCTACTACATGTCGCGGCCTGTTCCCGCCGCCGAGTTCGACCACTGGCTTACTAACTGGCGCCCTGCCGACAAAACCACCGATGCACTCCAACCATGGCCCTCAGCTAGGGAAAGCGGCGCTAGACGTGCGCTAGACGACAAGTTGTGCTCCCGCAAGGTAACGACCCTGAATGGGCTCTCCTGTCTTAACTGTGGGTCCGCAGCGGCGTGCTAGAGCCGTTGCGTCGTGCCGGGGGTTAGGGCACAGCTCGCAGGGTTGAAAGCTTCTACAGTCACCCAGCGGTGACCGGTCACCGATCGGGCCAAGCCCATATGCACCGGCAAGGGGGTGCCTCGTTCGGATTACAGGAGAGCGCGCACAACGGGGGTCATGAGCCGCCGGTGTTCATCAGAGTCACGGAGCAGCTCGGCGGTGACCAGGACATGGTGGGCGTCGAGTTGCCAGAGTTCGCGTCCGGCGGCGGGGATCACAGTGACCTGCAGCTGGAAAGGCTGAGCTTCCCGGCCCGCCTCTCGTTCGAGGTCAGCCACGAGATAAGACGAGATCGGGCCCCGGCTCTTGAGCCTTCGTTGGAACGGCTGTCGGCCCTGACCGATCATCAGCTTCACTAGCTCGATGTGCTCCTGCTTGCGGTCTCTGGCCCATTGTCGAGCGTTGTCGAAATGCCTGGCCACGACCTCCTGCAACGCGGGGGCCGACTGCAACGACTCAAAGTCGGGTGGAAGCCACCACATCGCAGCGAGCTGCTCCTGGTTCTGAGCCGTGCTCTGCTGAGCCACCTCAAGCCCCGGACTTCATCGCGTTGATCTCCTTGAACATTTCGCCGGCTGGCTCTGACGGCCGCCCTGATCCACCCAAAGCCAGACACTCTCAACAAGGAGGCACGAATCACCCACCCAACCAGTACAGTTGGGTCGCTAGCCTGCTTCAAGCAGCAAGTCCCGGCCAGCGAATGGATCGAAATGAAGCCTTCCATGAACGTGCGTGACGTGCGACGCGTGCGCTTGGGTGTCGCGTCGGTTGCAGCCATCGGGCTGCTCATAGCGCTCCCCGGCAACGCCCAGGCCGCGGCGACTCCGATACCGCTCGGCAACGCCGACCCCTTCGTTGTCCTCGCCGGCCAGACAATCACCAATACCGGGACGACCACGATCAACGGTGACATCGGGATTTCTCCGGGCTCGAGCCTCACCGGAGGGCCGCCACTGATGGTTTTGCACGGCACCTCGCACGTGGCAGACCCCGTTGCGCTGGGTGCGCAGGCAGCCCTTGGGACCGCTTTTGACAACGCCGCTGGCCAGACCCCAGCCACTGCGATCCCCAGCGAGCTGGGCGGTTCGACACTGGTGCCAGGCATCTACAGCTCCGGTGTGTTCACGATCACCAACACCTTGACGTTGGACGCCGGAAACAACCCGAATGCCGTCTTCGTCTTCCAGTCCGCCGCCACGCTCAACGCGGCAGCCGGCAGCAGGGTCAACCTGATCAACGGCGCTTCGCCCTGTAACGTCTTCTGGCTGGTCAGGAGCTCCGCCACACTCGAGACCACCGCCAACTTCAGTGGCAACATCCTGGCGTTGACCGACGTCCACCTGCGAACTGGTGCGACCGTGCAAGGCCGTGCACTGGCCCGCAACGGCGAGATCACGCTGGACGCGAACACCATTACGCGGCCGGCGTGCGGGGCAACGCCTCCAGTGATCGCCGCACCAGGGGCACCCACCGGTGTGACGGTGACCCCGGGGAACGGCCAGGCGGTCGTGTCCTGGACCCCGTCTGTTAGCGGAGGTGCCGCGACCAGCTTCACGGTCACCGCAAGCCCGGGTGGGATGAGTGTCACCACGACGGGTACCACCGCCACCGTGACCGGCCTGACCAACGGCACGAGCTACACGTTCACGGTCACCGCGACCAACTCGGCCGGCACCGCAGTGTCGGTGGCCTCGGCCGCAGCCATCCCTGCTGCTGCTGGAGTGGTTCCGGTCGGTGCTCCGGCAACGGGTGATGGCAGCACAAGCGGCGGCGGCTCCAGCCTCCTGGGTCTGCTGGCGGCTGCGCTGGTGTTCGCTGGGGTCGGTGGTGCGGCGGTCGTCGCAACACGTACGCGTCGTCGCCTGACCTGAGGAACAGCGGCCGAGTGCGGCACCACGTCGAGAACCTTGGTCCACGTCGGGCCCGCTCGACGGTGATGGCGGCGGTTGGGGCGTTGTTGGCCACGATCGCCGTCGGGACGGCTGGCTGTTCGGGCGAAACCGTTGTAGCAGTGACACCGTCGGTCTCGGCGTCGAAACCGGTGGCAACGTCGGCCTCGCCGACGAGGCCGGTGGTGCCCGTACCACGGGTTGTCACGCCTGCGCATCTGGCGAGGTCGGTGCCGGTGCGTCTGCAGATCGCCGCAATCGGCGTGGACTCTGATCTGATGGCCCTCGGACTGAAGAAGGACAAGACCCTGGAGGTTCCGCCGCGCGGCTTCCCCGCCGGTTGGTACACAGGAATGGCGACGCCCGGTGAGCTGGGTACTGCGATCATCGTTGGTCATGTCGACTGGAACGGGCCGGGGGTGTTCTACCGGCTGCACAGCCTGAAGCCCGGTGACAAGGTCACCGTCACCCGAAAGGACGGCGGCGCGCCGGTATTTCGAGTGACGCGGGTCGCTCGGTTCCCCAAGAACTCTTTCCCCACCAAACTGGTCTACGGCTTCGTCGGCCATTCCGCCCTCCGGTTGATCACCTGCGGCGGGTCGTTCAACACCAGGACGGGCCACTATGAGGACAACTTCGTCGCCTTTGCCGATCTCGTCGCGCCTGCACGATAGATCGTCCTGATCGCCCCATGGACTGAACGTGGGCAAGGTGCCGCTTCCTCGGCCAGCGAACGGATGAGCGGTGAACCGCGGTGCCATGCCGAGTCGGTAGAATGGGGCGAAACGGGCGGGGGACCTCGTGCCCTTCGCGAATGACGCGGGCAGCCGTAGCGTGACCAGCAAGTATCGGGCAGCCGTAGCGCGCCCAGTAGGTATGACGAGAGGTTGGAGCATTTGCGGTTCTCAGAGGCGGACGTGGCAGGCGAAGTGCGGAAAGTTGCGCGCTCGACATCGTTGATGGCTGGAACGGCAGAAGGGTGGTCGAACCGGACACAGAGTCACCTCAAGCGGCGACCTGGCTGTGGCCCGGACCCCGCCCGCCGCCAACGCGGCCGGGCACCTGGAACCCATCGACGCTAGACCCGCTCCGGTCGTCGCGGCCGCATCCGCAAGCGGCGGAATGACGCATGTCGTCCACCCGCGCGGATCGCGGCAGATCCGGTAGTTTGGCCCGGCTGCGTCTATGCATGGTTATGCACGTGGCAAGAGTGGAGGGGCTCGCGCGTGGCAGGGCACGCGGGGCTGCCGGCCAGGATTGGGGAATCGGCCCACCCCGGTCAACGGGTGTCCGCAACGGATCGGTGACCGGTGACCGATCC
>DASRVZ010000035.1:0-11264 GCA_035654835.1 Dermatophilaceae bacterium
CGACGCTCAACAAGTAGGGAGATCCGGCATGACGAAGGCCTTGGACAGCGCGTGGACGACAATCGCCACGTTCGTCCCGAAACTAATCGGCTTCATCCTGATCCTGATCATCGGGCTCATCATCGCCAAGTTCATCGCCAAGGCCCTCGCCAAGGTGCTGGAAAAGGTTGGGTTCGACAAGGCCGTCGAACGCGGAGGAGTCAAGAAGGTCCTGGCCAAGTCCTCCATGGACGCCAGCGACATAGTCGGCAAACTGGTCTACTACACCTTGGTGCTGTTCGTGCTCCAGCTCGCGTTCGGGGTGTTCGGACCCAACCCGATCAGCCTGCTGATCACCAGCCTGATCGCCTTCCTGCCCAAGATCATCGTGGCGATCGTCATCATCGTGGTCGCGGCCGCGATTGCCGCCGCCGTCAAGACCCTGATCGAAGGCACCCTGGGCGGACTGTCCTATGGCAAGGTCCTGGCCAACATCGCGAGCCTGTTCATCCTTGGCCTGGGTGTCATCGCAGCGCTGAACCAGGTCGACGTCGCCACCACGGTGACCACCCCGGTCCTGATCGCCGTGCTGGCCACCATGGCCGGAGTCATCATCGTCGGCGCCGGCGGTGGCCTGATCAAGCCCATGCAACAGCGCTGGGAAACCTACCTGTCCAGCGCCGAGGCCGAAGCGCCCAAGATCAAGGCAAAGGCGCAGAACGCCCCCAGCATCAAGGAACAGGCCCAGGCGGCCAAGGACCGCCACAGCGGCGACGGGGACAAGCCGCCATCAACTCCGTCCCAGCCCCCCGTCACCGCGCCCGACCAACCCTCTGGCGCCAGCCGGCTCTGAGCAACCGCTGCCACCTTCGACCCAACGAAGGGAGAGCAACTGATGATCACCACCGAGCAATTCCAGGACGTCATGAACAAGGAGCTACAAGGTTCGGACGGGGCCAAGACCGGCACCGTCGGGCAGGTCTACCTGGGTGACCAGACCGGCCGCCCGGAGTGGGCCACGGTCTCCACCGGCATGCTCTCCAGCAAGTAGAGCTTCGTGCCTCTGGCCGAGCCGTGCTGTCCGGGGACGCCTTGACCGTCCCCTACGACAAGGACAAGGTCAAGGGCGCCCCACATGTTGATGCCGAGGCGGGCCACATCAGCAAGGAAGAGGAGGCCGACCTCTACCGCTACTACGGCCTGGACTACAGCCAGTCCACCAGCGACAGCGGCCTGCCCGCCGGGGAAAGCGATCTACCCGCGGCGGACGTGGGAGATGTTTCCGGGCGCCCGGAAACCGGTGAGTCGATGACCCGCTCGGAGGAGCTGGTCAACGTCGACACCGAGCAGCGGGAGTCCGGCAAGGCCAGGCTGCGTAAGTACGTGGTGACCGAACAGGTCACGCAGACCGTTCCGGTCGAGCATGTCCGGATGAGCACTGAGAAGGTCACCGCGCAGGAGGAGGTCTCCGAAGTCAGCCGGTCCACGGTGTGCTTGGAGATGTTCGGGAAGCCGCCCCGGGCCAGCCAGGCGGTCATCTTGCGGCGTCCGTAGAGGACCTCCGGCAACGGTCGGCCCTTGGGCCCGCCGACCCTGACGTGCCTGAGCTTGTCGAGCACGGCGGCGTCGCTCTTGTCCCGCTCGCAGGCAGGCAGGGTCTTCCAGGCCCGGTAGCTGCGCGGGGCGACCGCGAGGCCCTGCTGACACAGGACCTCGCAGATCGACTCGACCCCGTGTCCGCCGGCGCGCATCGCGTCGATGAACTCCCAGATCAGCGGTGGCGAGGGTCGAGTTCCCTCGCGAAGAAAATCGAGGCCGCCTTCAGGATCTCGTTGGCTTCCTTCAGGTCACGATTCTCAGCCCCAGGCGTTTGATCTCGGCCAGCTCCTCGCTGCTGGACCCAGGTCGCTGGCCCTGGTCGACCTGGGCCTGGACCACCCACTTGCGGAGCGTCTCGGGTCCCACGCCCAGCTTCGGGCCCAGGCCCTGGGCTGCGGTCCAGACCCACGGGTAGTCCTTCAGACGATCCAGAACCATTCGGGTCGCGCGGTCACGCTGTTCGCTCGGGTACTTCTTCGGCATGAGGTGCATCCTTCTCAAGAAAGGAAGCTGCATCAAACCCGGGACGGTTCATACTCCCTGGTTGGGTCCAGTACAAGACCAGTACACAAAAAGACCGTTGACGGCACTCAGCCACCATTACCCTCAACGACGCAACGTGAGCAATACCAACGGTTTACACGACTTTCAACGACCACCAGCGACCCAGACAATGACCTCGTAATTAACTGCACGAGAGCTGAATCCAGAACTCCTGACCGAGACCCTACCCGGCTACGGTGCCACCACCGGTGCGGCGACCTCCCAGACGAAACTCGACCCGCGCACCGGGGCTGTCGCGCGCCGGTTTGACGCCCAATGCCCAGAACCCGCAGGCGGGGTCCCATACTGCTCCTGCTCTTCTGGTTCAGTCGAACACTCGACCACTTGAGTGCGAGTAGTTGGAAAGTCCTTGGCAGGACCATCCGTGATGGTCACTGCTCAACTGCTGCCAAGGGTAAAGCCGCAGGTCAGAGCCCACATGCCCACAACTGCCAACGAACCTCAACCATGGGGGACAGATTCCGCTTCAACGTATGACACTCTCCCCCAACCGCTCGGTGCGTGGATACGTCCGTTGCCTGACGGCGTCGGCATCTTGGTAGCGGATCCTAAGGCTCATGAGGAAACCAGCGACCGCGGTCCTGGACTGGCTATGGGGCCGCTTCACCCAATTGGTGATGACCCAAGGGAGAACTCCGCCTTCGGGTCGTAGCGATCAGGCTCGACGCTTTGACCCAGAGGTCGAGGGTTGATGGTCAATCACCTGATGACTGGACTCCTCGGTCGGTTTGGTGTGTGGAGGCGTCACCTTCGGTTGCATGCCCGAACTGATCGGAGTGCTGGGGGTTACCCGTCCTGTGCCGGATATCTACCGTGCGCGGGATGGGATCGCACCAGGAAGGGGGGAAGCATGTCTCAAGACACGACTGTTTCTCCTCAATGCAAGGAACCTGATCCTGATGACTTGGCGCAACCAGTCTGCTTGCCTGGACGAAGAACCGGAGTTGTTCTTCCCCATCGGGAACACCGGCCTGGCGCTCGTCCAGATCGAAGAAGGAAAGGCTGTCTGTCGTCGCTGTGAAGTCATTGATGCCTGCCTGACCTGGGCCATCCAGTCAGGTCAGACAGCCGGAGTCTGGGGTGGGCTGTCCGAGGACGAACGGACCGCACGCAGACGCCGAGATGCCCGTGCCTTTCGCGCCGACCAAGCCACAAGCCGTCTTTGACGGATTCGGCATCACAGCGCGACAAGGCGTCGCAGTGCATTGTCACACCAGGGCCATGTGAGCCCTTTCTCTCACGGCGTTCCAGCCTCGATATGTGCGGCCAAGGATTATTCTCGGAGTATGACGCACCACGAGAACACCGGCCCGGAGTCGTTGGGCAGCTACAGCCTCGATGACGAGGACCAGCTGCAGCCCGAGGACACCCTCGATGACCGCGGCCTCGATGATCTCCTGGACGAGGGCTACTCGCCCCCGGAGCGTCCGCGCGGCGTCGACGCGTTCGGGACGACGTTGGCCGAGCAGCGGCGGCGCGAGAGTATCGAGCAGCGACTCGCCCACGAGGTGCCCGATCCGGCCAACGCGTTCGAGGACCCCCTCGCAGACCCGGACAAGGTGGGCGGCGACGACCCGGACGCTATTGCGGCTGAGGACGACTTCCTCGGTGACGGCGAGGTGGGCGGTCGGCGCAGTGGTCGGCTCATGGCCCCTGACCAAGGCGTGCGCGAGGACGCCGAGTCGGACATGGTGGCCGATGACGTGGGTATCGATGGTGGCGGCTCATCCGCCGAGGAGGCGGCCGTCCACATCATCGAGGACCTGCGTTGGGACAGGGACTGAGCCAAGCACGTACTGAGCCGCCGCACCGAGCCCCGGCGCTGATCCGCCATCTCGTGGTTAGGTCGCGCCGGACCCGCCCTCGTCCCCCAGAACGGTTCTGGCCACGTCGTGGGTGATGTCGTGGGTGGCCAGCGCCAGCGTCCCTGCGATCGTGAAGACGAACCCGACCGCCGCGATCGGGGCGTAGCCAGGCCGTGTCGCGTCGCCGAGGAACGCCAGGCCGATGCCCGCCGGAACAACCGTCTCAACGGCGAACGTGACGGCGACAGCGGTGGTGAGCGACCCGCGTTGCAGAGCCGTGGTGAACAACAGCATCCCCAGTGCGCCGTAGGCAACGATGGCCCACAGCCCCGGGTCGGCCAGAGCGTGCCACAGGGGGCTCGGCACCGACAGGCTTCGGGCCGCGACGGCGACCACAGTGAAGGCAAGCCCCGCCAGGACAGCAAGAGCAGGGGAGCCGGAACGTCCGCCGCGTCGTGCGACGATCGCCCCGGCGACAGCCAACAGCACGACCGAGGCGAGCATTGCCCACCTGGAAGCGAGCGGCAGTGGTGCTCCTTGTTCCGGCTGGGCTGACGTGGCCAGCAGCAGCAATCCGGCGCCGAGAACGACCAGCGAGACCACCTCGCGACCCCGCAGTCGGACACCGATGATGGCGGCGATGATGGCGGTAACACCGACGCTCGAGGCGACTGCCGACTGCACCAGGAACAGTGGCAGCGTCCGCAAGGCCACCAACGAAGCCACGAACGCGGCCGCGTCGAGGCTGAGGCCGGACACGTAGGGGACCGATCGGGCCAGGCGCACCATCAGCCGAGGGTCGAGGCCGGAGCCGGACTCGGCTCGCTGTGCGGCTATTCCCTGCAGCACCGAAGCGCTTCCATAGGCGAGCGCCGCGAAGAGCGCGCACGCCAAGCCGAGGACCATGCGAGCAGTCTGCCCCAGCGCTGGCTCGTGCCCTACCGTGGAGGAGCCATCCCCCGACTGAAACAAGGCAGGCGCATGCCCTCAGAACGTCCGTCGCGTGCGGGGCTCGCCGGGATGGGTCCGTTGCTGATCTCAGTCATCGTGGTCGCCGCCGGACTGATCGTGGCGATGGTCGGTGGTGCACTGTCGGGTGAGGTGAACCCGACGGCGACGAAAACTGTTGCGGTGCAGTCGATCTCGCCCGCCAAGGTTGGAACGGTGTTCGCCACCCTCGACACCCTCGCCGTCAAGGGACGTGCGCCGAAGACAGGCTACGACCGTGAGCAGTTCGGGCCCGCGTGGGCCGATGTCGACCGCAATGGGTGTGACACCCGCAACGACGTCCTGCGCCGCGACCTCACGGGATACGTTCTCAAGGGGGGCACCCACGGCTGCGTCGTCCTGTCGGGCACCCTCCTCGACCCCTACACCGCGACGACCATTGGGTTCGTGCGCGGCCAAACCACCTCGACGAAGGTGCAGATCGACCACGTCGTGGCGCTCTCGGATGCGTGGCAGAAGGGCGCCCAGCAACTGTCTGCCCAGACCCGCCGGGCGTTGGCCAACGACTCGCTCAACCTGCTGGCCGTGGACGGTCCGAGCAACCAGCGCAAGAGCGATGGCGATGCCGCAACCTGGCTACCACCCAACAAGGCCTACCGCTGTCCGTATGTCGCACGGCAGGTCGCGGTGAAAGCGAAGTACCGGCTCTGGGTCACCAGCGCAGAGCGAGACGCGCTGAGGCGGATCCTGGCGACCTGTCCGTCGCAGCCGTTGCCGGCCACCACCGCGTTCGTTCTCGGGGATGGGCCCGAGAGGTAGGCGGGTCCAGGGCGGCGCGGCGCGGGCCGATTCAGGGTGGGTAATTTCAGATCATGCGGCTGCCCACCGCGAGGATGGACATGTCCTGACGGGTCAGCTGTGCAACATCGCCCGGTGGGCATCGCGCCGCTTGGCCTGTTCCACCGGGTCCGGCACAGGCAGCGAGGCGAGGAGCCGTTTGGTATAGGCATCTTGTGGGTTGCCCATGACCTGGCTCCCGATCCCTTGTTCCACCAGCTTGCCCTTGTGGAGCACTCCGACCCAGTCGGCGAGGATATCCACCACCGCCAGGTCGTGGCTGATGAAGAGGGCGGCAAAGCCGTACTCGGCCTGGATCTGCTTGAACAGCTCCAGCACCTTCGCCTGCACCGAGACGTCCAGAGCCGAAGTCGGTTCATCGGCAATAAGCAGCTTCGGGTTCAACGCCAGTGCCCGGGCCAAGGAGGCACGCTGGCGCTCGCCGCCGGAGAGCTCGTGCGGGTAGCGCTCGGCGTAGGCCCGCGGCAGCTGCACCGCTTCGAGAAGCTCGGCAACACGCTTTTCCGTCTCTGCCCCTGAGCGCTTCTCATGGATCAGGATGGGCTCGGCAACGCACTCGCCGATGCTCAGGTGCGGGTTGAACGACGCGGCCGGATCCTGGAAGACAAAGCCGACGTCCCTGCGCAACGGCCGGAACGTACGCTCCTTGAAGTCGAGCATCTCGTAGCCGAGTACCTTGAGTGAACCTCCGGTGGTTCTGTTCAGCCCGGCGATGGCCCTTCCGATGGTGGTCTTGCCCGAGCCGGACTCCCCGACCAACCCGAAGACCTCGCCCGCGGAGATGGTGAAGCTGACGTCGTCCACGGCCCGGAAGGCCGGGGTGCCCAGCCGCCCGGGATATTCGATGAGCAGGTGTCTGGCCTCCACCAGCACCTCTCTGTCCAGATGCGCGCGCTCTGTGGCCCCGGCGGAAGCCGAGTTGCGGCCAAGGTGTGGCACTGAGGCCAGCAGCCTCTTGGTGTAGTCCTGCTGCGGTGAGGCAAAGAGGGTGGTGACGTCCGCTTCTTCGACGACCTTGCCCTCGTACATCACCACCACCCGGTCAGCCAGGTCGGCGACAACGCCCATATTGTGCGTGATGAGCACGATGGAGGTGCCGTAGGTGTCCCGCAGGTCGCGCAGCAGCTCCAGGATCTCCGCTTGCACCGTGACATCGAGTGCCGTCGTCGGCTCATCGGCCACAATCAGCCCGGCGTTCAGCGCCAGGGCGGCCGCGATTACCACGCGCTGTTTCTGCCCGCCGGAGAACTGGTGCGGGTAGTAGTCCACCCGCTTTTCGGGATCGGGGATGCCGACCTTGCCCAGTGCCTCGATGGCGCGCAGGCGGGCCTGCTTCTTGCTGACGTCGCCGTGGGCGCGAAGGCCCTCGGCGATCTGCCAGCCCACGGTGAAGACCGGGTTCAGGGCGGTGGACGGCTCCTGGAACACCATGGCCACCTCCTGGCCGCGGATCTGGCGCAGCTGAGCCGGCGTGACGCTGAGCACGTTGTTGCCGCTGATCAGCACCGCCCCGGAACTGATGGCCGTCTCGGCCAGCATGCCCAGGATCGTCCTTGCGGTCACGGTCTTGCCGGACCCGGACTCACCGACGATGGCCAGCACCTCTCCGGGCGCCACGCTCAGCGAGACGTCGTCGACGGCCTTGACATCGCCGCCATCGGTGGCGAAGGTGACCTTCAGGTGCTCGATGCTCAGCACCGTCTCGCTGGCTCCCTGTGGTGTGGGCAGATCTCCGCCATCGTCGGACTTGTTGAGCTCAGCCGCGGGGTAGTTCATGCTGTCACCTCGTCCTGGGCTGTGCTGTCTCCTGCGGGGGTGGCCGGCTGTGGGGTCTTGCCGGCCCGGCGCCGGCTGCGCAGCCGCGGGTCGTTGAGGTCGTTCATGCTCTCGCCGACCAGGGTCAGGCCCAGCACGGTAAGCACTATCGCGATGCCCGGGAAGATGCCGGTCCACCAGATGCCGGCGGTGGTGTCGGAGAGCGCCTTGTTCAGGTCATAACCCCACTCTGCGGCCGAGGTCGGTTCGATGCCGAAGCCCAGGAAGCCCAGGCCGGCCAGCGTCAGGATCGCCTCGGAGGCGTTGAGCGTGAAGATCAGCGGCAGCGTCCGGGTGGCGTTCTTGAAGATATGCCGGGTCATGATTCGCAGGGCTGGGGCACCCAACACCTTCGCGGACTCCACGAAGGGCTCGGCCTTGAGCCGGATGGTCTCAGCCCGGATCACCCGGAAGTACTGCGGGATGAAGACCACGGTGATGGAGATGCCGGCGGAGAGGATGCCGCCTCGCAGGCTTGACCTGCCGCCGCTGATCGCGATGGACATCACAATCGCCAGCAGCAGCGTCGGGAACGCGTAGACGGCGTCCGCCACCACAACCAGAATCCGGTCCGACCAGCCGCCGAAGTAGCCGGAGAACAGACCCAGCGCCACGCCCAGGAAGATCGAGAGCACCACGGCGACCACGATGACCATCAATGCGGTCCGCGACCCCCAGACCACCCGAGAGAGCACGTCGTAGCCGCCCGACGTCGTGCCCCACCAGTGCGCGGACGACGGCGGTTGCTGGGTGTCGAAGCGTTCGGCAAAGCCATAAGGTGACAGCACCGGGGCCAGCGCGGCCGTGAGCAGGAAGACTCCGGTGAGGACGAGCCCCGCCACGAGCATTCCACGCTGCAGGCCCGTGCTCTTGCGGTAGTGCGAGATGACGGGAAGGCGGTTCAGCAAGGGTTCGCGTCTTCTTACAGTGAGTCCCTCAGCCATGATCAGTACCTCACCCGGGGGTCGATCAGCGCGGCGATGACGTCCACGATGAAGTTGCTGAGCGCAACGATGACGGCCAGCAGCATGACAATGCCCTGCACGGCGACGAAGTCGCGGGCCTTGAGGTACTCCGCGAGCTGGAAGCCGAGCCCTTTCCATCCAAAGGTGCTCTCGGTCAGTACGGCACCACCCAGCAGGGTGGCGATCTGCAGTCCCATCACCGTGATGATCGGGATCAGTGCCGGTTTGTAGGCGTGCTTGGTGACCAGGCGGTACTCGCTCACACCGCGCGAGCGTCCCGCCTCCACGTAGTCCTTGCCCAGCGTGCCGATCACATTGGTGCGGACCAGGCGCAGGAATACCCCGCCGACCAGCAGACCCAGGGTGATGGCAGGCAGCACCGCATGGGAGGCGATGTCGCCGAGAGCGGCCGTGTTGCCGCTTCGGATCGCGTCCAGCCAGTAGATGCCCGTGGCCGAGGGCACCGAGCTGAGCGTTATCTCGTTCATGATGTTTGCCCTGCCAGCGACGGGCAGCCAGTCCAGAGCGACGGAGAAGATCAGCTTGAACAGCAAGCCAGCGAAGAACACCGGGGTGGCATAGCCGAGGATTGCAAAGACGCGCAGCACGGCGTCCGGCCATCTGTCGCGGCGGTGTGCCGCGATCATGCCAAGCGGGATCCCGATCAGCAGCGCGACGATCAGCGCGTTGATCGCCAGCTCGAGGGTAGCCGCGCCGTAGATGGCCAGCATGTCCGTGACCTTGACGTTGTCGGAGATTGTCCGGCCAAAATCGCCGGTGGCGATGTGGCCGAGGTACTGCACATACTGCAGGAGGAGGGGTTGGTCATAGCCAGCCTGGTGGATCCTTGCGGCCAGCTGGTCGGGGGGGAGGCGACCGCCCAGCGCGGCCGTGACGGGATCGCCGGTGATCCGCATCAGGAAGAACACCATGGTGACCAGGATGAGGATGGTGGGGAAGATCAGGAAGAACCTGACCACGATATATTTTCCCAGCCCGCCGCCGGACGCGGACTTCTTCGTCGGAAGAAGTCCGTCCTCCTCGGCCGGGGGGGCGTCAACCAATGATGTCATGACAACCTAGGTCTTTCTCGCTGTGACGCAGGTGGGGCGTCGTGACGACGCCCCACCTGCTCGTGCATCTGCTCAGTAACTGCAGGTTCGCAGCGGCTGACCTGTCTTTGGCTGGACCAGTCGCTTACTTGTACATGACTCCCAGGCGAATCTTGAACGACGCGTCCAGCGTGTCCGCGACACCCTTGACGTCCTTGCCGGAGACTGCAACCTGTGCGCCCTGGAGAATCGGCAGGGTGGACAGATCCTTGGCAACGGCCGTCTGGATATCACCGATCAGTGCCTCGCGTGCCGCCTTGTCCGTCGTGGTCGCCTGTTTGGTGATCATGTCCTGGACGGTCGGGTTGTCATAGTGGTTCTTCAGGAAGTTGTTCTTGCTGAAGAACGGTGTCAGATAGTTGTCTGCGTCCGAGTAGTCCGGGAACCAACCCAACTGGTACAGCGGGTAAGCGTCCACGACGCGGTCCTTGGTGTACGTGACCCACTCCGTGGACTGCAGGTTCACCGTGAACAGGCCGGTCGCTTCCAGCTGGCTTTTCACCGCAGCATACTCGTCTGCGGAGGACGCGCCGTAGTGGTCGGTGTTGTACTGCAGCTTCAGGGTCACCGGAGTGGCGACACCCGCGTCGGAGAGGGCCTTCTTGGCCTTGTCCAGGCTCGGCTTCCCGGTGCCGTCGCCGTACATCGACTTCAGCGGCTCGATGGCTCCGGCAAAACCCTCCGGAACGTAGGAGTACACCGGCAGGTAGGTGCCCTTGTAGACCTGCTCCGCGATGGCCGCGCGGTCAATGGAGTCAGCCACTGCCTGGCGGACGGCCAGCGCCTTGGCCGGGTCGGCGTCCGCTGTCTTGGCGCCGAACGGCATCGTGTTGAAGTTGAAGACGATGTATCGCAGCTCGCCACCGGGGCCGACGTCGACGGTGACCTTGGAGTCGGTCTTCAGGCTCTCGATGTCCGTAGGCGTGAGGAGGCGGGATGCGACGTCGATGTTGCCCTGCTGGACATCGAGCTTGAGGTTGTTTGAGTCCGCGTAGTACTTGATGATCGCGTTGTCCGACTTGGGCTTGCCCAGCAGACCGTCGTAGCCCGGGTACGCCTTGAAGCTGATCACCTCGTTCTTCTTGTACGACTCGATCGTGTACTGGCCCGCGAACGGCTTGGCAGCGATGATGTCGTCGTCGCTCATGATCTTGTCCGCCGGGAAGACCTCGTCGTCAACGATCGGGCCGGCCGGGCTGGTCAGGATCTGCTCGAAAGTCTGGTCGTTGCCCGCCTTCAGGTTGAAGACCACGGTCGTCGGATCCGGGGCGTCGACGCTGGCCAGGTTGCCCAGCAGGGTCGCCGGGCCGTTGGCGTCGTTGATCTTCACCTGGCGGTCGTAGCTGAACTTGACGTCCGCAGAATCGAGGACGTGCCCGTTGGCCCACTTGAGCCCGGGCTTCAGCTTCACCGTGAAGACCGTGGGGCTGGTGAAGGACGCGCTCACAGCGATGTCCGGCTCCGGAGTTGCGCCACCTGGCTTGGAGTTGAGGACGAACGGGAAGATCTGGTTCATCACCATGAAGGAACCGTTGTCATAGGACCCGGCGGGGTCCAGGGAGCTCACTTTGTCCGTGGTGCCGAAAATGATCGGCGCGCCACTGGCGCCACTGGCTCCG
>DASRVZ010000036.1:0-22236 GCA_035654835.1 Dermatophilaceae bacterium
ATACAAGTGAGCCTCAATGCAGATTCGGAACGTCCTCAATTCGGCTACGAGAGCGCGTTGCGCTCCCAGGCTCATCGGTCCGGAGAAATGGGACACACCCAGTTAGAACGTAAGTGTCTCTATCCCAATTCCACCGACGACCGACATCGTCTTGGTGCAGCGGATAGCCGTTGAAGGCCACACGGCAGCAATGCGAAACACTGCGCCAAGTTGGTCCGACTTCGTCTCGCGGAACGCCTCGACTTGCGGGGTCCCGCCCGCGGTAGACAATTCAGGCT
Source organism: Dermatophilaceae bacterium (assembly GCA_035654835.1). GTDB lineage: Bacteria > Actinomycetota > Actinomycetes > Actinomycetales > Dermatophilaceae > UBA4719. The sequence goes on from DASRVZ010000036.1 coordinate 279, forward strand.
GCCAACGATCGGCACCTGACACGGGCGGCGGCATGAATTGGCATCAGGCGACCGCCATGTACCTCTTGTCGGCAGGAGCATCAGTCCGGTAGGACTGTCAATGGAAGACCATCCATTGCAGGGCCAGGAGGATCGCGTGAGCGTCTACAGAGTGACGGACCTGATCGGAACAAGTGCACAGTCCTGGGAGGACGCCGCATCCGTTGCCATCACGGCGGCCAGGGGGACGCTGCGCGATATCAGGGTCGCCGAGGTTGTCGCGCAGGACATCCACGTCGCCGAGGACGGCGGGATCACTTATCGGACGAAGCTTCGCGTCTCGTTCAAGTACGAAGCCGGGGAGTAGCCGACCCAACCCACCGCACCCTCAGCTCGCGCGGCACAGGACGCGAACTGGTGGATCCAGCAGTCCCGGTTGACGCTCAACGCCGGATTGCCGTGAGGTCAGACGCCTGATCACTTGACGCTGCGTTGACGACTGGGCGCGGGGCAGTGGGGCCTGATGAAGTTGTGCTTCGCGTTCAGGGTGACGATCGCCTCGGCCATGTCGTGGCAGTGGCGCGCTCGAGGAGCCGGACAGGCGCGGGCATCATCGGGGTCAGCGGTTCGCCGGACCATGCCCTGCAGTTCCAGGGACCGCAGAAGGCGGCTGATCGTCGACAGGTCCAGCCGCATCTGGGCGAGATCGGACGGGCGGACCGTGCGCCAGCCTGAGCGTCTCGTGCAGCACGGCCAAGTTGACCTTGTCGACAGGCTCGTCGCGGGCAACCGGGACAGCCCTGTCGCCGGCCACACCTCGGGCGCCAGGTTCGGATGCGACCTTCCCCCGTGCCTGAGTGGCCTGAGATGCTGTCATCGCGAGGACGTGAGGCCGGGCCGTCGAAGTGGCGGGCAAGCGGACGCGGTGGGCAACTGACGGAGCCGAGGGAGAGTCGTATGGCGACATTGCTGCTGTGGGCGGCGCTCCTTGCGGGGATCGTCATCCTGACTCCGTTGGCGGATCGGCTCCGCATCCCGCTTCCGGTCTTGCTCACGGTGTACGGGTTGGCCCTGCCGCTGCTGCCATTCACGCCGGCTCTGCGGCTCGACCCGGCCATCATCCTCCCCGTTGTCCTGCCGCCTCTGCTCTTCGCCGCGACGCAGCGCTCGACGACCAACGAGTTCCGGCAGAACGCTCGTCCCATCCTGCTTCTGGCCGTTGGCCTGACTGTTGCCACCGCTGCTTCCGTGGCATGGGCGGTACATCTTGCGGGTTTCGCGTGGGGTCCGGCCTGGGTTCTCGGAGCCGTGGTGGCACCGCCGGATCCGGTCGCAGCCACCGCCGTCGCTCGCAGGCTGCGACTGCCGGAACGTCTCGTGACGGTGCTCGAGGGGGAGGGCATGTTCAACGACGCCACCGCCCTGGTGCTGTACAAGCTCGCTGTCGCGGCTGCCGTCACCGGGCACATCAGCGGCACGGACGTCGCGCTGCGTCTGACGGTGTCGGTCGTCGCGGGCATCGGGATCGGGCTTCTCGCCGGTCTGCTCAGTCGACTCGCGCTGGCCGCGTTGCACGACGCCGCGGCCGAGACGACCGTGACGGTCGCCATGCCGTTCGTTGTCTACCTGCTGGCGGAGGAGGTCCAGGGATCTGGTGTGCTCGCCGTCCTGAGCCTGGGGCTGTTCTTGCGAAGCTACTCGCATACCGCCGTCACCTCGGGCGGCTGGCTGCTCGGACGGGCCGTGTGGCGATACGCCGACTATGTGATCACGAGCCTGGTGTTCGTTCTTATCGGCTTCGAGCTCACGGCCGTGCTCGAGACGAGTCACGTCGAATCACCGACGGTGGTTCTCGCGGCGATGGTCATCGGCGTGGTGGTGGTCGTTCGCTTTGCCTGGATGTTCCCAGCTGCGACGCTCGCGCGTGTCGGGCTCCGACGGCGTAATACGGCTTCCCCCTACGGGGCGCGGGAGACCTTCGTGGCAGCCTGGGCGGGGATGCGCGGCGTCGTGACGGTTGCGACCGCGCTCGCGCTCCCGACGATCACCGATCGAGGTGGCGAGTTTCCGATGCGGGCCGAGATTGTCTTTGTCGGTCTCGCCTGCGTCCTGGCGACACTGGTGGTGCAGGGTCTGACCCTCGCTCCTTTGGTCCGGGCGCTGAAAGTCGGCAGCGAGGTGGACTCCACACAGGAGGTGGCCGCGCTACGGCGGCGTGCCGCCGCAGCCGCGTTGGACGACCTAAGCACCCCGGGCCGGGGTCAGGACTCTGAGCACGACGTACCCGACACGGTGAGGGGCGCGGTGACCACGCTGTACGAGGGCTATCTCGCGGCGCAGGACGCACTGGGGGAGGCACGGACCGCCGATGGTGCGGGTGGCGACTACTCGCGCGACCTTGAACAGCTGTTGCGTCGGGCAAGCGAGATCGAGCGCGATGTCGTGGTTCAAGCCCGCCGCCGTGGCGATGTGAGCGCCGAGGCCGCAGACACCGTGCTCCATGACGTGGAGGCCCGATCGGTGCGCGATCTCAACTGAGAGACAGACCTCATCAGTGTCCGCCGTTGGGAATGAATGAGCACGACAGCGGCTAATAGGCCCGTTAACGGCACGGAACCGGGTGAGTCGCCGCACCGGAGGGGGGTGACCGGGTAGACGGCTTCTAAGAGCGCGCGCGGATAGGCGGGTTTAGTCGGTCCATCGTTTGGCCCATTTGATGAGTTTCACGGTCAGGATGAGGGCGACGGCGAGGGCGATCTGTCCGAGTCGTTGCGTGCTGAACCGGTCGGTGTTGCGGCGGAGCTGGCCGAAGTTCGAGAACCAGGAGTTGGTGCGTTCAACGGGCCAGCGCAGTCCGAGGGTGAGTGGCTTCTTGGGCTTGGCCTCGCCCTTGTGTTTCTTCTTGGCAGAGCGTTTCTTCTTGGGGCAGACGATGTCGGTGACCCCGAGGCTGTGGCAGCGTTCGGTGGTTAGGGCACTGTCGTAGCCGCGGTCCAGGTGCAGGGTCTCAACGTCTAACAGCAGTCCGCGGGCGGCGACGGCTTGCAGGGTCGGTTCGAGCAGGATGGAGTCGTGGCGGTTCGCGCCGTCGATGACCCAGCCGATCGGGATCCCGAGGAGGTCGGTGGCGACCGACCACTTCCAGCCGATCTTGGCTCGGTCGGTGGGGTTGGGGCCGGTCCCTTCACCGCCGCAGGGGGTTTTGTGCAGGCTGCCGTCGACGGCGACCTCGGATAGGTCCAGGCCGATGATCTTGTCGTAGCCGGCGATGGCTTCTTCGACGAGTTTGTCGAAGACTCCGGCGGTGAGCCATTCGGTGCGCCGGGCGCGCAGGGTGGTCTCACTTGCCCTACAGAGCCGGGCTGCGACATCCCATGAGCATCCGGTGACAAGTCTGGCCAGGATGCCTTCGAAGCAGTCCCGATCCGAGATGCGCAGGCGGTGGCAACCCAGTGGGTGCATGTCTGGGGGTCGTGCTGGTAGATGGCCTTCGATGGCTTTCCAGACCGCGTCGGCGACACGGGGGTCCATGGCGAGCAAGGCGTCCTCCTGTTGCTAACCTGAAGAAACATGAAGTATTTGTACTTCAAGTATCGCTACTTCAAGCCAGGAGGCGTGGGATGCCCAGCAGAACAAATACTCGTGTCGGGCCCGCGGCACTCGAACGCCGCCGAGCCAAGATCACCGCCGAGATCGCGGCCCTGGGCCTGCCGCTACCCGGCAGCCTGGTCGAGCGTCTGACCCGCTGCGGCAATCCCGGCTGCCGCTGCCACGCCGACCCACCACAGCTCCACGGGCCCTACCTGACCTGGACCCGCAAGGTCGACAACAAAACTGTCACCCGCACCCTGGACACCGCCCAGGCCGACGCCCTGCGCCCGCTGCTGGACAACTCCCGGCGACTACGTGAACTCACCACCGAACTCGAAGCCCTCGCGCTCCAGCAGGTCAGAGACAACCCGACTCAACCCGACCCCTGACCGGCCTATCCGCGCGCGCTCTAAGGGTGTTCGCCCGCAGATCTGGTCTCGCCCACCGGCAGGTCGCGGTGCCACGACTGGGTGCTGCCCACTGCGTGAAAGCCTGTGGAGGTGTAGAGATCGACGGCACCCGTGGAGGAGTCGGCGTCAACCTCGAGCCCGACGCGATCGCGGCCGCGCTCGGCGGCGTCAACGATGACGGCGTTCAGCAGCGACCGGGCGACGCCGGTTCCGCGGGCGGACCGCAGAACGCCAAGGTAGGCGACGTAGCTGCCTGAGGGTGCGTTGTCATGGCCGGGTGAAACGGTGGCCACGAGCACTCCGGCAGGTCGGGGGGCTTCGGAGCCGTCGATCAGCTCGGCGATCCACCAATGGTCCCAGCGATGGCCGGGATCCTCGCGCAGCCGCGAGTAGAACTCGTCGAACGTCTCGTAGTGGTAGTTGAAGTGGTCGGTGAACGCCTTCTCGAGGACGTTGTACACCGTTTCGAGGTCCTCCTGCTCCGGCATACGGTGGCCCGCCCTGCGGACTCTCCGAACGACGACGTTCGGATCCAGCTCGGAGGGCGCCAGCAGGTCAACCTCCCCCGGCGTGACCGGGCGGCTCATCTGTAACCAGGTCGCTGTATGCGTGAAGCCGGCGCGCGCGAGCCAGCGCTGCTGTCGCGGGTCCTCGTTGAAGGCGCCGCTGTCCATCTGGGTGACGTCCACGCCGCGGTCGAGCGCGAGGTCGGTGGAGGCGCGTACCGCCCACGCGAACAGAGTGTCGGCGATCTTGTCGGCCGTGCCGGCCTCGAGTGCGGGGTCCACCAGGACCGAGACAACCACGCGCCTGGCGGCCCGGTCGTTCACGGTCGCCCAGCCCCGCGCCGTCCCCGTCTCATCGCGCAGCAGCACGTGACGGCGGGTCTGCATTCCCGTCGCACTGACCTCGGTGTCGACGGCGGTTCGGGTCGTCGATGCGCGGCCATGAGCGACGACCTCGTGGCGGTGCCGAAGCGCGAGCAGGTCGGCTGCGTCCCCAGCCCTGGGAGTGACCGAAACCCACCCGGGCGGCAGGTCCGCGGGCTTGATCACCCTCCTGTCACGGGAGGGCACGGAGGGGTCGGTAAGTGGCTTCACACCACGATTGTCCCTTACCTTGATGGACGGCCTTACGAGAACAGCCCCGGGCGTGCTCGGATGACCGCACCGTTGATGCCGTGACCAGCTGATCGTGCTCGCCAGCGGACGGGTTGTCGCGGACTAAACGCTTCCGCCGAAGACATCCCGCCCGTGGATGCGCCGCTGCCGTCCGCCAAGGACAGTAGCCCGGTGCGGGACCAGGCCTGGTGCATCGTCGCCGTCCGAGAGATGTCGGTCAAGATCCGGGACCGAGAGCGGCACGGCGATCAAACAGGCCGCCCTCGTCCGCAACGCCGCCGCAGCCGGAACGACACCCACCGATCTGGCCCGCGGCGGGAGCCTGAAATGCACGTTGCTGAACGGGGCTCGAGATCGCGCTGATGATCATGGTCGGAGTGGTCCTGCTTTTTGCTGCTCTCAGTTCGATCAAGACGGCCGTTGGACCGCGATCAAGATGGCGGTTGGAGCGCAAGGGAGTTGGCTACACAGCGTGGACGATAACGGCGTATTTACCGCAGCCGATCAGCCGGTCGCCGGCGACGCGGTCCGCAGCGGTGATCAAGTGTTGCAGCGCACCGGTTGCGGGGTCGAACTCGACGTCATCCACGATCCCCAGTTCAGCCCCGGCGTCGGTGAGCAGTCGCTTGCCGACTACCTCGGCTTCTTCGACGCTGAGTTCGCTGGCAGGTTCGCGGGCGGACACGATGATGGCCTCGGATGGCACGGTCACCGCATCGGGGCCGAAGGCGGTCAGGTCATCCCAGCGCAGAGTGTCTCCGTCCACGGTTGTCTTGCTCAGTCGGAGCGCGATGATCCTCTTGCTTGTGGTGCCGATGATGAACCCCGCGATGACACCGACGGTGCGCGCACTTTCGGTGCTGATCACTGGCCGTCCGGTGGCCTCGCTGAACAGTGTCATGTCGTCGCCCGAAGGCGGGCGCGGAAGGCCTCGACGGCGGCCCCGAACTCTGCGAAGTCACCAGAGACGAACTCAATCGCGGCCTCGGGGACAATGAGCGCCTCTCCAGAGACCGACAGGGTGTCTGGCAGCGGGATCAGAAGGTGACGGCGATCTGTACTCAGCTCCGGGCTTGATTCGATCTCATATCCCACGACGTCGGCGACCGAGGCAACGAGCACAATCACGTCCACTACCTGACCGAGATCCCTGCCGCCCTCGCTGATCACCCGTGAGCCCAGGACGTCGGCCTCGCTCATGTCAGGGTGCGTCACCACGGAGTCCCGCAGAGTCAATGCGTGCCGGTCGCGGATCATGACCGCATCCGGTCCGCAGGAGTAGACCGCCTCCCATGCCAGCGCCTCGGGCAGGGGGCCCGCAAAAGCCCCGCGTCCGTTGAGGGTGAACCCGTCGACTTGACCGCTCACGTTGTCAAAGACCAGGTCCTTGACCTGGGCGATGTCGTCGCCATCCAGGGTGACCACCGGGCGCCCGATCAACTCCCGGGCGCGCACCAAAACGCTCATTGCGGACCGCCCCTATTCTTGCGACTTCTTGCGACGCGCCGTAGCAATCACACCGCCGCCGCGCCGCCGCGCCTGAACCACCAAGAATCCGACGACGATGATTGCCACCGCCACGAGCACGACGGCCAGCCACGCCCACCAGGACATCGCGTGACCTCCCTGAACCGGGGAACGAACGGCCCCGACCCAATCTGATGATCTCCCCGGACAACCCAATCCGCCATAGCCAAACGGAGCCCGCCTCGTCAGGTGTTGGAGTCATCGTTGCGGCCCCTGAACCGCGCAAGGCGTACGTGGCGGGCGCCTCGGTCGAGAGCGTTGACGACCACCCGACGCTACCGGCCGGCACCCGCGAGCACGGACTGGACGCCGATCAGCACGGCAACCGCGGCCGCGACGATCAGTAGGGCACCGGCCAGGAACGCCGCCATAGCGCCGACGGCACTCGCCCGCAGCACCGGGATCAGGACCAAACCCGCGGCCAGGCACGCCGCGACCCCTCCGGTGCCGGCGGTCAGCGCGACCAGCCACCGCCGAGACAGGAAGTCAGTGCCGTTGCGGTGGACCCCTCTCGACACCTCAGCGTCGAGAGCTGTGACCACCAGTGCCCCGAGCCCGGCCCACGCTCCGACGAGCGCGAACGCCGCGATCGAGTCGCCGGCCCGATGCCAGCCGGCCGACATTGTCGCCAGCGCCAAGACGATCGAGGCGGCACCGCCGGCGAAAGCGACCGTTCTGCGCCAGCGGGGCGGAACCACGAACAGCATCGCGACCGCGATGGAGAACACCGCCGTGGTGTGCCCGCTGGGCAGGCTGTTCAGGGTCGCGGGCGTGACCTCGCTCAGGCCGAGATCGGGCCGGGATAGCAGATGGTTCTTCAGCAGCCAGGTCGAGGCGTTGGCCGCGAGCACCAGTCCGACCGCGACCCCGCCGGGAACCCGTTGCAGCCGGGCCAGTGCGACCATGGCGACAACGGTGATTCCCCCGAGCAGCGCCGCGACCGACACCACCCCGAGCACCGTGTCGACCGCGGCGGCGACCCCGGAACGGGTGAGCAGCGCCCCCCGCAGCGACGCATCGCCGAACTGTCGCCCGGGTGCGGTGCGGACTGTGAGGGCATATACCGTCACGAACCCCACCCCGCACGCCACCGTCAGCGCGACCGACCCGCCCAGGCCGGCCCTCTTAGGGAGCAGACGGGGTCGGTTCATGTTGCCACTGTCGCACCGAACCGCCTTGAACGGTGCCCCTCTTGTCGGGGCGCTGCGGCGCACTGCGTCATGGCTTCGGCGTCGCGCGCGAACCTGCTGGTCGCCGCCGGCACCCTGACCGTCGGCTCGCTGGGGCGCCCGGTCGAACTCGTCGGCTCGGTCACCGTCCAGCGGACACGCTCTACCTGCAGATCACCGGGTCCCTGCCACGGGAAACGCTCGATCTTTCGACCGGCCGTTCGACCGAGCGCGCCTTCGGCGATGCCAGCCTGACCGTCACCGCCCAACGCCAGCCCTGACCGGTCAACGGAGCCAAGGCCGGGCCGTGCGCCGCGCCGCTTTGGTCCGCTCGCGCAGCCGGCGGGCCTGGGAACCACGGTGCATGCCCAAGACGCGCGCGACGGTCGAGGGCGATGCCACGACCCGGGCGGCGGCGGCCATGTGCGAGCTGCCGGCTGCGGGCTATTTGGCAGGTCGCCCGCCTGTCCGCAAGCCGGTTCCATTCGCAGGGCAGTGTCGTAACATCATGTCGAATCACCTGCAGCCGAGCGGGACCATCCGGGGTCATACGCGGAGCACGTTGAACGCGTACTGCCCTCCATGAAGAGCGTCGTTGATGCCCGTTCCACTAGCACCTACGAGAGGGGAATGAGCCATGACGCCCCAAAAGGCCAATTTCGACGCGATCTACGACCAACCGGATCCACGGGCGTACTTCACGACGCTCGAGCAGCTCGACTACATAATCCCCCAGCATGGGGCGGACGTGTTCGCACAGATCCTGAAAATCCGGGTCGCTGACAACAGATACCGGCCCAAGATCCTCGATGTCTGTTGCTCGTACGGCGTCGTGGCAACGTTGCTGAAGACCGATCTCGAGATCGGGGACATCTACGCGCACTACCGCGACGCTGCCACCCAGTCCCTCTCGTCCGAACAACTTGCCGCGGCGGACCAGCGCCTCCTGCTCGAGCACTACCGACCCGGTTCGCCCCACGTCGTCGGCCTAGACGTGGCCCGGAACGCCGTCGACTACGCCATCGCGACCGGGGCGCTGGACGCCGGCATCGTCGAAAACCTCGAGCTCGACGACCCTTCTGCACGGCTGACGGAACTGTTGTCCGACGTCGACCTGATTACGACAACCGGTGGCGTCGGGTACGTGACCCGCCGGACCTTCGAGCGGCTACTCGGGGTGACTTCGGGTTCCGCCTGGGTGGCCGCATTCTGTTTGCGGACATACGACTACGAGCCGATCGCCGAGACCCTCCGCTCGCACGGGTTACGCACTGAGCGCGTAACGCGGACCTTTCCCCAGCGCCGGTTCACAGGGCCGGAGGAACAGCAGTGGGCGGTCTCTCAGGTCCGGTCCCGTGGGGTCGACCCAACCGGCAAGGAGGAGGACGGTTTCTACCACGCAGAGCTTTACTTGTCGCGTCCCGCGGGAGAAGTCACCGCGCGACCACTGGCCCAGTTGCTGCCCGGGTTGTCGTGACCTGACCGCCACACGTCAGGGCCCGGCGCACTCGTGATCGGCGGTCTCGAGCCGGAACGCGGTGCCGTGGGGAACGCGGCAGTTGGTGGTCGCCGACGCAGGTCATCGGGGAGTGTGACGGGTGTTCACCAGCCGGTCCAACCAGAAAGATCACCGAACACATCGACCGCAGCGAAGTCCATCAGTGGTTCTCCTTCATGGACGTGAGTCCGGCTGCCAGCAGGGGTTCGACGATGGCACCGACGGTGTCGAACCCGGCGCCCACGGTTTGTCCGTGGGCGTAGCGGTAGTGGATACCTTCGAGGATCACGGCCAGTTTGAAGTGAGCTAGCCCGAGGTAGAAGCCCATCGCCGAGAGGTCACGCCCGCTGCGGTCGGCATACCGGTTGAGAATCTCCACGTCGGTGAGGAAACCCGGCGCGGTGGAGGCATCTGCGACGGCGTAGCCGGTGTCGAGGTCCGCCATCCGCTGGTAGACCAGCAGCAGCGCCAGGTCGGTGAGGGGGTCGCCCAGGGTGGCCATCTCCCAGTCGATCACCGCGGCCACCTGGTCGTCGTCGTCGACCATCAGGTTGTCGAGGCGGAAGTCGCCGTGCACCACGGCCGGTGCGCCCTCGACGGGCAGATTGGCCTCGAGCAGGTGGTGCAGGTCGTGGGCACCGGTGAGTTCCCGGCTCCGCGAGGCGTCAAGCTGTTTCTTCCAACGCCGGACCTGGCGTGCCAGGAAGCCCGCGGGTCGCCCGAAGTCACCAAGCCCAACTTCCGCGGGGTCGACCCTGTGCAAGGTGGCCAGAGTGTCCACCATCCGCGCGGAGATGGCGCCGGTGCGCTCCGACCCGAACGGTTCGAGCTGGGATGCAAGGCGGTACGGCGTACCCTCCACCCGCTCCATCACATAGAACGGTGCCCCGATCACGTCGGGGTCCTCACACAACGCGTACGCCGCCGGCACCGGGACGTCCGTGGGGTGCAACGCGGTGATCACCCGGTGTTCACGCGACATGTCGTGGGCAGTCGCGAGCACGTGACCCAGTGGAGGTCGCCGTACGATCCAGCTGGCCTGACCGTCGGTGACCTCGTAGGTCAGGTTCGACTTGCCGCCCGCGATCACCCGCGCACGAAGGGCGCCGTTGACGCCACCGGGACGGGCGTCCTCGAAGAAGACTCGGAACCGTGCGAGGTCCAGCCCTGGAACGTGGGTGTCCATCGTGCCGACCGGTATGCCGCTGTCGCCCCGAGCCCGGCCTGCTGCGTCGGTATTGGGCTTGGCCAGGAAGTCATGAGACAAAGGCCACCCGGCCCACTGTGGTCCCGTCGGCGAGCCGCTGGAGCCCGTCCGCGACCGCGTCGAGGGTGAGCCGCTCGCTCACCAGGGGCTTGACCACCCCGTCCGAGGCGAGCCTGGACAGCTCGTCATGGCAGACGCGCACCAGAGCGGGCTCCTTGGTCGTATAAAGGCCCCAGTGCAGGCCGAGGACCGAGTAGTTCTTGACCAGGACGTGGTTGAGCGCGGCCGACTGGATCTGCCCGCCGGCGAAGCCGACCACGAGGATCCGGCCCTCGAAGGCTATGCACTTGGTCGAGCGCTGGTAGGAATCTCCACCGACCGGGTCGTACACGACGTCGGCGCCACGACCTTGGGTGACGTCCTTGACCACTTCGACGAAGTCCTCGGTATGCCGGTCCACGACGACGTCTGCGCCGAGTCTGCGCGCCACCTCAACCTTTTCGGGCCCGCCGACCACACCGATGACGCGCGCACCGGCGGCCTTGCCGAGCTGGACCGCCGCGCTGCCGACCCCGCCGGCAGCGGCGTGGACGAGCAGGGTCTCCCCCGACTGCAGGTGCGCGCGGCGGTGCAGGCCGAACCAGCCGGTCTGGTAGCCGATGTAGAACGCGGCCGCCTCCGCGTTGTCGAGCGCGCCCGGAGCCGGGAACGTTGTGGCCGTGTCCATGAGGGCGAGCTCCGCGAACCCTCCTGCGGGCAGCGCCGCCGAGCCGATGACCCGGTCGCCCACAGCGAAACCGGTGGTTTCCGGTCCGAGGGCGGCGACCTCGCCGCACAGCTCGATACCAGGGGTGAACGGAAGCGGCGGCTTCACCTGGTACAGGCCTCGACACATGAGCGCGTCGGCGAAGTTGGCCGCGGCGCCGAGCACGCGCACCAGCAGCTGGCCGGCGTCGGGCTGCGGGTCAGGGACCTCGTCCAGGCTCATCACGTGGCGGGGCTCGCCGAGCTCGGACACCCTCCAGGCCTTCATGTCGTTTCCATCATGGTTGGCCTCATCCGACGAACGGACGTTCGCGCCTGAGCTCTTCGCGGGCGATGGATCGGCGATGGACGGCGTCGGGACCGTCGGCAATGCGCAGGGCCCGTGCCCAGACGTAGAAGTACGCGAGCGGTGTGTCGTCGCTGATGCCCATGCCGCCGAACACCTCGATCGCCCGGTCGATCACGGCAACGGCCATCGCCGGAGCAGCGACCTTGATAGCCGCGATCTCGGTGCGCGCTCCCTTGGCGCCGTAGTTGTCGATCAGCCAGGCCGTCTTGTAGACCAGCAGGCGGGCCTGGTCGATGTCGATTCGGGACTGGGCGATCAGCTCCTGCACGGTGCCCTGGTCCGACAGGTGCTTGCCGAAGGCCACCCGCGACTTCGCCCGATCCACCATCAGCCCCAGAGCACGTTCGGCCATTCCGATAGCCCGCATCGCGTGGTGGATTCGACCAGGCCCCAGTCGGGCTTGGGCGATCATGAACCCATCTCCCTCAGCCGCCAACATGTTCGACGCCGGCACCCGCACGTTTCGGAACACGACCTCTGAGTGTCCGTGTTGGTCCTGATACCCGAAGACCGGCAACTGCCGCTCAATGGTCACCCCAGGGGTATCCCTGGGCACCAGGATCATCGACTGTTGCCGATGCGTCTGCGCCGTCGGGTCGGTCTTGCCCATCAGGATGAACACCTGGCACCGCTCGTCGGCGGCCCCGCTGATCCACCACTTGCGTCCGTTGATCACATAGTCGTCACCGTCCCGGATCACCTGGGTGGTGATGTTCGTCGCGTCCGAGGACGCCACGTCCGGTTCGGTCATCGCGAACGCAGAACGGATCTCTCCCGAAAGCAACGGTTCGAGCCACTGTGCCTTCTGCTCCGGCGTTCCGAACATGTGCAACGTCTCCATGTTGCCGGTATCCGGGGCCGCACAGTTGATGGCCTCCGGTGCGATCACCGGCGACCACCCCGAGATCTCTGCGACCGCGGCGTACTCCACGTTCGACAGCCCCGAGATCTGGGGCAGGAACAGGTTCCACAGATCACGCTTCTGCGCCGAAGCCTTCAGCCGCTCCAGCACCGGAGGGTGCGCATGCGGGTCGTTGTTCGCCCGCCACCGCTCATACTCCTTCTCGGCCGGGAATACCTCCTCCCGCATGAACCCCCACATCCGGCCACACACTTCATCTATCTTCGGCGACGGCGCGAAATCCATTCCCTTTGCCCTCCTGATCGAGTCTGACGAAGCCTTCTTCGGTTAGCTGGAGGACCTCTTCATCGCTTCTGGACCTCCCTGAGCTCGCGGCGAAGTATCTTGCCAGTGACCGTTTTGGGCAGGTCGTCGACGACTGCCGCCTCCCGGATGGCCGGGTGCTCGTACAGGACATCCTCGACCTCGCGTGGCCAACTCTGTCCGCGGACAGTCTGGACATCTGACACAACCTTGGGCTTCCTCTCATGACCTGTGACGCCTACATTGAGACAATGTGCGAGTGTGTCTCACGTCAGTTTGTTTGTCAATGGCCTACGGATGCAGCCGTGCTGCACGATGGGACCGCCATTCCAACAGCCCAGTCCGCCGCCGAATCAAGGAGATATCTAGATGCCATCCGGCTCCGCCCGCCGACGAGCAGTCGACGCGGCCACCCGCGTGTATCTAGCACGCGAACCACTTGACATGTCCGCCCTCGCCGACAGCCTGGGGGTAGGACGAGCGACCCTCTACCGCTGGGTCGGCAACAGAGACGCTCTGCTGGGTACTGTGCTCGCAGAGGCAACCGAGCGGACATATCGCAGGGCGATCGAGCAAGCCACCGGGTCGGGAACGGACCTGCTGCTCGACGTCTTCGAAAAGGTAATGCGCTCGGTCGTCGCCTCGGCTCCTCTGCGGGCGCTCACCCAACGCGAACCGATGGTCTTCATCAGGCTGGCCTTGATGCCGGGCGCGATCGAATCGGCATCCGCACGCGCCACCACTGAGGTGATCGCCCGCGAGCAGGCGAACGGGAACCTGCGTGTCACGATATCGCCGGAGGTGCTCGGCCGGGCCCTCGTGCGAATCTGCGACGCCCATCTCTACGCGCCGTTGCTCGGTGGTGACGAACCCGAGATCGAGACAGCCCTGGACCTGGTCGCACTGCTACTCGGCTCCGGAGAGGCCACTTGTCGTGCTACTAACGGGCCTCGCGTCGAACAGCGGAGCGGAGCATCACCACAGGATTGTCCAGGGTGAACGTGGAAGTGCACCGTAGTGCAGCTCGTCCTGAGGGCGGACCCTTCACATCTCCGCAGGCGACGGCGAGGTGGGCGCTGCTACTTCAAGCTGGGCAGTCCCCCTGCCCAGTGGACGGACCCGGCAACCCTCATCTGGCCCACGGACAACTCCTGGTGCGTCGCTACCGAGGTCGACTTCGACTCGACCCTCATCGCCGGCGATAAACACCTCATCGACGGGCAGGATGACGCCGTTGACGTTGCTGGCATCACTGCTGGCGAGCCAGGTGATCGACGCGGCGAGTTCGTCGGCCTCGGCGAGCGTGGGATGACGGCCACGGGCCCAAGGGAATCCGTGCGAACGCCAACCAACAAGTGTGCCGGTTCGGGAAGCCCGTCCCTGGCGCTTGCGTGACCCCCTATTGGAGGCGTGCTTCAACGCGGCTGTCCCACATCGGGGGTTTCAACGCGGCATTGACTTCAGCGGTTTTCGACTCCCGCGATGTCAATATCGGTAGGGTCAAACCGCATCTGATTCTGCTCGATGACCTCTCAGGGATGACTTCATGACGCAGACATCGCCACCTGCGACGCTGGCATCGCTGACGGGGGTGGAGCGCACGTACGGCTCGGGTGAGAGCGCGGTGCACGCCCTGCGAGATGTCGGGCTGGAGATCGGTCGCGCCGAGCTCCTCGTGGTGCTTGGGCCGTCCGGTTCCGGCAAAACGACCCTGCTCAACGTGCTGGGCGGCATCGAACGCCCGACGGCGGGCCGGGTGGTCGTCGAGGGTCATGATCTGACCACAGCCGACTCCCATTCCCTGACCCTGATCCGCCGGGACGTCGTCGGATTCGTCTTCCAGTTCTTCAACCTCATCTCCTCGTTGACCGCCCGGGAGAACGTCGCGGTGCTCGCTGAGCTCACGGGTCACGACCAGCCTGGGCGAGTTGATGCGGTGCTGTCCGATGTCGACCTGACCGACCGGGCAGAGCACTTCCCCAGCCAGCTCTCCGGTGGGCAGCAGCAGCGGGTGGCCGTCGCCCGCGCCCTGGTGAAGTCACCATCCCTGCTGTTGTGCGACGAGCCGACCGGCGGGCTCGACCTGGAGACCGGCCGCACGGTGCTTGCGCTCTTGCAGCGCGTCGTGATGGAGCAGGGTCGCACGGTCGTCATCGTCACTCACAACAGTGCGATCGCCGCGATGGCCGACCGGGTGGTGCACATGCGTTCGGGCAAGATCGTCTCCGATACGCAGGTGGACCACCCCGTCGCGGCGTCGGAAGTGACGTGGTGAGCGAGGAGCGTTCGCACCGCGGCAGTCCCACCCTGCGCACAAAGCTGGTCCGCGACATACGCCGACAGAGCGCACAGTTCGCGGCACTGACCCTGATGGTCTTTCTCGGGGTCGCACTGTTCGCTGCGTCTTATGACGCCTACCGCAACCTGAGCGACTCCTACGCCCAAGTGTTCACAGCGGAACAATCCGCCGACCTATGGGCGCAGGCCGCTACCCCCGCTCAGGCTGCGCCTCTTGCTCACCAACTGGGGAAGGCGAGCGGCGTCCGGGCAGTGGCGGTCCGAACCCAGGCCGACCTGCCGTTGCGGGTGGGTGCGGACAAGCTCCGCGGCCGGGTCGTGGGCATCCCCGAAGGCGCGCAGCCGGTCGTCGATCGGCTGACAGTGCTCGAGGGCCGCTACCCGGCGACGGCCCGGGAGGTGGCGGTGGAACATCACCTCGCCGCGCACTTCAACCTGCACCCCGGGGCCAGCGTCTCCGTGCTCGGCCCCGAGGGCTGGCGGCCGGTTACCGTCTCGGCAGTCGTCTCCTCGGCGGAGTACCTGTGGCCGGCTCGGAGCCGCCAGGAGCCGATCACCACGCCGGAGGACTTCGGGGTGGTGTTTGCCCCGCAGACCATCCTGAACGCCATCGCGCCGGATGCCGCGGCGCAGGTGCAGGTGCTGCTCACCGACCAAGCGCGCTCCGGCGGGACGCTCGCCGTGCTGGAGGCGCAGGCACGTCGCCTCGGTGCAACTGCGGTGACCAGCCGTGCTGAGCAGGCGTCCAACTCGCTGCTGCAGGAGGACATCAAAGGATTCAGCGAGCTCTCGTTCCTCTTCCCGCTGTTGTTCCTCACCGCGTCCGGTATGGCGACGTACGTCTTGCTCACCCGGCGGGTGGACGCCGAGCGCGAGGTCATCGGGATGCTCCTGGCCTGCGGGGTCAGCCGACGCACCGTTCTGCGCCACTACCTCGCCTACGGGCTGGCCGCGGGAACGGCGGGGGCGCTGCTCGGGGTCGTGGCCGGTGAGGCGTTGGCGCACGTCGTCAGCCGCTTCTACCTGCAGGCGATCGACCTACCCGCTTCCCTCGGCGTGCTGGCCGCTGCCAGACCCAGCACCATCGCTCTCGGCCTGGCGTTCGGGGTCGGCGCAGGTGCGCTCTCCGCGCTCGCCCCCGCGCTGGCCGCCTCACGGATGGCGCCGGCCGAGACGATGCGCGGCGTCCTGCCACCCAGGACGGGCAGGCTCAGCCTGTTCGAGCGGCTCGTCCCGCCGCTGCGCCGCGCACCTGTCACGGTCCGACTGGTCCTGCGCGGGGTGGGTCGCAACAGGCGCCGGACGACGTTCACCATGGTTGGTGTCGTGATGTCCCTGCTGGTGATCCTGACCTCGTGGACCATGCTCGACACCATGTCCTCGCTGCTGAACGTGCAGTTCGGGCAGGTCGCACGCCAGGATGCCCGGGTCGACCTCCTCGGGCCTGCCGACGCAGCCGCCCTTGATCGGCTTCGATCGGTCGACGGCGTCGCACAGGTAGAGCCGCTCGCGCAGGCTCCCGTCACCTTGGTGGCCGGGGACCGGTCGTACCCGACCGCACTGGTCGCGCTGCCTGCAGACACCACCATGCACGGCTTCCGCCTTGCCGGCGGCGGATCGACCACCCTGGCGACTCTGCCAGCAGGCTCTGTCCTGGTCGGTCAGGCAGTGCGCGACCGGTTGGGCGTTGGCACGGGCGCCACGCTCACCATGATCGGGCCGGACGGATCACCGCACAGCGTTCGGATCGGCGGTCTGCTGGATGAGCCTCTCGGGACCTACGTCTACGGGTCCTTGGCCGGGATGGACCGGCTGATCGGCCCTGTGCCGGCGCGATCGGCCCTGATCCGGCTGGACCCGGGGGCCGACCGCGACACGGTGCGTCGCGCCGTCACCAACCCTGGCGACGTGGTCGCCTACGAAGACAGCCAGGCCCTCAGGCGCGCCTTCGACGGCCTGACCGGGCTCTTCTTCGGTTTCATGGGGGCGATGCTCGCGCTCGGTGGGCTGATGGCCTTCGCCATCATCTTCACCACCATGTCGGTGAACATCGTCGAGCGCCGACGGGAGGTGGCCACGTTGCGCGCGGGCGGTGTGAGCCGACGAGCGATCTCGGGGATGATCGCGGGTGAGAACCTCCTGGTCACCCTCCTGGGCGTCGTGCCCGGGCTGGTCGTCGGAGTCCTCGGCGGCCGAGTCTTCCTCGACTCCTACTCCAACGACCAGTTCCGCCTTGACCTCGTGGTCAACCCCTTGACCCTTCTCGCCTCGGGACTGGTCATCCTGGTCGTCGCGACGCTTTCCCAATGGCCCGGGCTGCGCGCCGTCGGCCGACTCGACCTGGCCCAGGTCGTCCGGGAGCGCTCAGGCTGACTGCTCAGGGTGGCATCGCCGGGAACGGAACCGGCGCAACCGACGTAGGGAATGAGATGCTTGAACGATGAGTCGCGTGATGACGGCGGCCGTACTGACGAAGTTTGGTGGCCCCGAAGTGCTGGAGCTGCACCACGATTGGCCCCGTCCTCGGCCGAAGTCCCACCAGGTGGTCGTGAAAGTAACTGCGGCTGCGGTCAACAACACCGACATTTGGACACGTCAGGGAGCATATGGGCTGCCTGAAGATCCTTCGGCGCAGGCAGGCTGGCTGGGTTCGTTTGATTTTCCGCGCATCCAGGGTGGAGATATAGCCGGTGTTGTCGTCGAGGTAGGGCCGGGCGTGACCGGCGAGCTCCTGGGGCGCCGCGTGCTTGTCGACCCCGCTCTCTACGGGTCCGAGGACGAGAACGCGTCCCCGGTGGGGTACCTGGGCAGCGAGGCCGATGGCGGGTTCGCTCAGTACGTCGCCGTGGATGCGTCCCATACACATGATGTGCAGGACTCCCCGCTGTCGGACGAGCAGTTGGCGTGCCTGCCGGTGGCGTTCGGCACGGCGATCGGAATGCTCGAACGCGCGAACGTGCACGACGGCGAGACGGTGCTGGTGACAGGAGCATCCGGGGGCGTCGGACTCGCACTGGTTCAGCTGGGGGCGGCTCGAGGCGCACACGTGCTGGCGATCACGAGTGGTTCCAAAGGGGATGCCGTGCTCGCGAACGGAGCGGCCCAGGTGTTCAACCGGGATTCACCCGACATCCTCGCCCGGATCAAGGCTGCGGCCCCCCGCGGGCTGGACGCGGTGGCCGACATCGCCGGTGGACCGGGGCTCTCGGCCATGATGCCGATGCTTCGGGACAACGGTCGATGGGTGATCGCGGGTGCCGTCGCAGGACCGGTGGTCGAGTTCGACCTTCGTCGCCTCTACCTCCACAATGTGCAGCTGATCGGCTCCTCCATGCACACCCGGGTTCATTTCAGCCGGCTTGTCGAGCTTGCTCGCCGCGGAGATGTCAGGCCCGAGGTCAGCGGCACCTTTGCTCTGGCCGAGATCGCGGAGGCCCAGAAAGAGTTCTCTGCGCGACGACACGTCGGCAAGATCGTCTTGCTTCCCCGCTAAGGAACGGCTACCGGTGCAGCCGAGAGCACAGGCGTCTGATCACCCACGCCGGCCGCAAGCCGATCGGTCACCGATCGCGAATCGCGAATCGCGACATCGCCTGCAGGAACAACGGCCGGTATGCCCCGTTGTCGAGGAAACCGAACCTGCAGTCGGACTTCAAGCGACGTTGCGTCTACCCGAACGCCAGCTGGGCATCGTCGGGGGACGGCTCGGGAAGTCGTTGCGCGCTTGTCTGCGGGGATGTCCCGTTCCCTGCCGTTACGTCAGTCGAGATCGCCACGACTTCCGGATCGATGCGCATCACGCAGTACCCGGCCACGGCTCCCGCCCCGAAGCCGGGGGCGAAGATCCGGGTGGGCTCCTTGATGACACCGTCGCGGACCGCGTCGTGGATGGCCAGCGGGATGCTCGCCGACGAGGCGTTGCCGACGGTCTCGACGTTGAAGTAGAGACCGTCTTCGCTTAGCCCTGCCCGCTTGGCGAGGTCGATCACCATCGTCTTGTTGGCCTGGTGAGGAACGATCAGGTCGATGCTCTTCAGCAGTGATCCCTTCGCCCCGTCGGGGTCGGGCAGGACCGTGAGCTCACCGATCATCTGCTCGAGGTAGCGGCCGGCCAGCTTCTTGACCTCCGGGCCGTACACGGTGATGTTGTTGTCGAACGCGGGGTTGGGCCAGATGATCGAGTTGACCTGGCTTGCCGGACCGCTCGCGTAGGTCTGCAGGTACTCGATGTCCGGCAGTTCTCCCGCCGGGGCCGGCCCGACCACGAACGCAGCCGCGCCGTCGCCGAAGATCATCCGGGATGGCCGGACGTTGCCGATCTTGTCCGAGAACTTCTCCACGCACACCACGAGCACGGGGCGCTGCACCTCCTGCAGGATCCGCGTCGCATCCGAGAGGCCGTAGGCCATCCCGGCACACGCCGCGATGATGTCGCATGAGGCATGGGTCTGGTAGATGCCCAGCTGGCCGGAGATCCAGGTCGCTATCGACGGGATGATCCGGGTACTCGTACAGGTACACACCAGCACCGCGCCGATCTCCTCGGGACCACGACCCGAGTGGGCCAGTGCAGACTTGGCCGCTTCCAGCGCGATCTCCTCCAGGCTCCTGGCGGTATAGCGGCGTGACGCGATACCCGTCTTCGCAAGGATCTCGTCTGCGGTCATCGGTGACCAGTTGTAGGCGGAGTTACGGATCAGGTCATCATTGCTGCAGACCAGCTCACCGTGAACCACGGCCAACGCCTCGATCTTGGGCATCACCGAGAACTGGCTGCGCACGTTCACCGCCGGGTAGGGCCGCACCGGCTGGACAGCCTCCGGGGCCTTGGACCCAGCTGCGGGCGTCACGCCGGACTTCAGCCGCGCCAGGAAGTGACGAACCTCCTGGTCACGCGGGTGCATGAGCACGACATAGTCGTCATCGCGCAGCTGGCCCACCTCGACCAGCTCAGCCTGAGAGCGATCCCACGGGTACTGGTTGTGCAGCACCTTGGCCCAGCGGCTGAGTGCCTCCAGCTCGGGGACCTCCTCGGAACAGTCGACGATGTCAGCCAGGTCGTACATCGGGAAGTCGGGGTCATAGCTGGGCAGCCGGAAGGTCAGGTTCTTCGGGTCAGACAGGATCTCGGCCACGGTGGGCTTGACCGGCTGCAGATCGGTGGCGTCATGTTTGCGATGCCCGAAGACGTCGAAGAGAGTCCCGAAGATGCGGTCCTCCACCTCGACGTTCCAAGCGGCGGGCAGCGACTCGTAGGCACCCAGAACAGCGGCGACCTTGCGGTCACCGTCCTTCCACGGTCTTACGATCGGCATGAAGACATCGGCCCGGGCGCGCGGAACATCAGCCCAGCGGGTGGGCCTCTTCTCCCAGAGCGTCATCGAGAACCGGTTGGTCCAGAACAGGTTCAGTGCGAGGTCGCGCATCAACTCATAGCGGCTGGCGTAGGCGCCCGCCTCCACCCGGTTCAGGATGTCCGTGCCCGAGGGCGCCTTCACCTCAAAGTCGCGTCTGATCACGGCGTCCAGCTGCGCGAAGCTACCTATGACAGACAGGTCCAGCTCGGGGACGAAGTTGGAGGGAAACACGATCCGGTCATGGCGGTTTACGACGAATGGCTGCATGTGCCACATCCTTTTGGGGCCTCGTCAGTCTTGATGGGGCCTGGGGTATGGGTGCGGTCAGGCCCTCACTGGGCAGGTACGTTCCTTGTCTGTCTTGGCCGTTCCCAGTTACATGTCCAGGCCGCCGTTGACGCCCCAGACCTGGCCGGTAATGTACGCCGAGGCGTCCGCGGCCAGGAAGTGGACCACGCGCGCGATCTCCTCGGGATGGCACAACCGGCCGACCGGAATCGTCGATTTGATTCTGTCCAGCACCTTCTCCGGGACGTTCTCGAGCATCTCGGTCGCCACATAGCCGGGTGTCACCGTGTTCACCGTGATGCCGACGCCGTTGTCCTCAAGCCTGCCCGATCGCCCGAGAATGAAGGCTGCCTCCTTGGCGAGGGCCTTGGTCAGTCCGAGCATGCCGGCCTTGGACGCGGCGTAATTGGCCTGCCCGATAGCCCCCATCTCACCGATGACCGACGAGACGAAGATGATCCGACCCGTCCCGCGCTCGACCATGTGCTCCAACACAGGCTGAGCCATGTAGAACGAGCCCGACAGGTTCACCGCAATGACCGTGTTCCAGTCCTCCACCGGCATCTTCATGGCCATCTTGTCCATGGTGATGCCGGCATTATTGACCAGGATGTCGATCCGGCCGTGTTGGTCGAGGACCTCCTGGACCACCCGGCTGCAGTCTTCGGGCTTGGAGACGTTGCCCTGGTGAATGCTCGCGCGTCCGGGGCCGTCGAACTCACGCTCGAACTCTTTGAGGAACAGCTCGGCGTTTTCCCGGTCTCCGCTGTATCCAGCGGCGATCGACGCACCCTGTCTTGCCAGGCTCCGCGCGATGGCCGCGCCGATCCCACGGGTTCCTCCAGTGACGAGGGCAACTCGTCCCGAGAGCTTCTTACCTACTAATCCGGTGGGCTGTTCGAAAATGGTTGTGCTGATGGTCATTGGGCGCCTCCCAGGCTTTGCCGAAGAACGCTGGCAACTCGCCTAGCTCAGCGCGCCACCAAACCCCCAGTGGGCACGGTCACACCCGTTCTGGTATGACGTCCATCACACTGTTCGTTTCGTGGCTGTTTCATCGAGTATGGCGTAGACGACCCCCTGCTGGCTAGGGACCGAGTTGACTCACCAAAGATGCCCGCGTAACAGGGATCGTTGCCTCACCTAGAAATGCCCGCCTGCGGCGTGGCGGTGAGTACGGACCGTTGGGGTCGGGCCAGCCTCGAACATGGGACTGACGATGAGCCAGCGCAAG
>DASRVZ010000037.1:0-23894 GCA_035654835.1 Dermatophilaceae bacterium
CGTGGGGCGGACGTGGGGGCAGGAGGTGACGCTGGCACGGATTCGACCCTAACTGGTCTCACCGACAACCGGCCGGGCGGAGGTGACGCCGCCACGTGACCCGGCCAGACGTGACCCGCGGCCAGACTGAACCGGCCCGACGTGAAGCCGCCGGACTGGGCCACGCTTCTGGGCCACGCTTCTGGGCATGACTCTGTCAGGCCGAGGCCTGGCGGCGCCGCAGGGAGCGCCGCCTGGCGAGCACCTCGACGAGGTGCCGGTTGACGCCGCCGACGTGGCCTCGCTCGGCCGCCAGCTTCTTGCGCAGTCCGGCGACACTCGAGTGACGCACAATGCCAAGCGTGGTGAGCCCGAGCCGCGCGAAGAACCGGTTGGTCTCGCGGTTGCCGTCGGTGATCGCGGTGATCTGGTTGATGTCCTTCTCCTCGGCCCACGTCAGGGCGACGTCCATCAGTGCGTGCCCGTAACCGTGCCTCCTGAACTGGGGGAGCACGGTCAAGAAGGAGGTGTGCACCACCGACTCGAGCACAAGCGGGGAGATGGGGCCGCGGCTCAACTGCATCGCGGCGACGATGCGGCCCTCGGACTCGGCGACCAGCAGGCGCTCGTCGGGGTCGGCAGCGAGGTTGGCCAGAGCACGCTCAGCATCCCCCTCGGCACGCGTCGAGTTCATCGCGGTGCGGGAGGTCGCAGCCCAGAGCTCGAGGAGCTCGACGGCGTCCTCGGGAACGGCATCACGGATCTGCGGTGCCTGACGTGACATGGAGTCCTTCCCTTTCCGAGGACCTTCGCTGGTGATCGACGATGAGAGACCTGTCGCCGCGAAGGTTCAACACTAAAGCAGTCGGGTGCCCCGCGGAATCGGAACGGCCGTCAACGTCGTGACAGTCCTGGTCGGCACCACTGTCGGGGTCCTCGTGGGCATCGTCTGCCCGCCCGCACGCGGAGGGTCGTGACCGACGGCATCGGCCTGGTGACGCCCCTGATCCGCCGGGCACGTGACCGACGGGGCGCTCAGCGACGCCGTACGCCGTTTCGGTGCCGGGGGCGGCAACGAGGCGCGCGAACGTTTCATCCAGGGCCTCGTCATCAGCTCCCTCGTCTTCTGCGTCGGCCCGCTCACGATCCTGCGTCGATCAACGAGGGGGTGGGCAACGGTGCCGACCAGCTTCTCCTCAAGGCCGCACTCGACCCTTCATCGCGATCGCGTTCGCGGCATCCTTCGGCTGGGTGTCGGCTGGGGTGTCGGCGCGAGCGTCCTCGCGTTGATCGTCATCCAGGGTGGGCTGACCGCGCTGGGCGCCGGTCTCGGCAGCGTCGTGCCCGATGCCCATCTCAGCGCCCTCACGGCCACCGGCAGCCTGCTGCTCGTCGGGGTCGCGTTCCGGCTGCTCGACCTCAAGCAGATCAAGTGGACACCTGCTGCCGGCGCTGCTCATCGCACCGGTGCTGGTCGAGGGTGCTGCCTCCTTCGCTGATCACACACGTGGCAGAGCCGTACTCGAATTGTTGCCTCAATGTCCGCTACGTCGCCCCCGGGGCCTCTAGTGTGTCGATTCGTGGGGTGCGTTCTTGATGCGCGCAGAGCGAATCGGGTGGCTACAGTGCCGCGTCACGCCGGCCGACGACGAGGGGACAGGAATTCCATGCAGGCCTGCCT
Organism: Dermatophilaceae bacterium; assembly: GCA_035654835.1. GTDB lineage: Bacteria > Actinomycetota > Actinomycetes > Actinomycetales > Dermatophilaceae > UBA4719. Next base: position 1,661 of record DASRVZ010000037.1, read on the forward strand.
ATCCAGACTCGCTGCACTGGCTGCAGTGATCGCCTTCGCGGTCTTGGCGATCGTCGCGACAGGGCCCGTGGCGAGCGCCGTGGCCGTCCCCAGTGCTGCTGCTGCCGCCGAGACCTGCCAGAAGCCACCACCACGGAACGACGAGACCATTCACATCACTGGATGTCTCACCGACAACCGTGAGAAGCCGCCGGCACCCGTGGCCGAGGTCAAGGTGGCCGTCGAGGACGAGTCCGGCGAGGTCGTCGGCGAGGGCACCAGCAACGAGCAGGGAGTCTTCGACATCGCCCTTCCAGGGACGGACGTCGACAACCTCGGCAAGAGCTTCACCACCAAGATCGACACCGACACGCTCCCCGAGAACACCTCGCTCGTGGACGAGAAGGACACGTCCCGCACGATCAAGATCACGACAGATGCCGACATCTCTCTGACGTTCCCGATCGGCGAGGAGAGCGCCGCCGGCGCCGGCAAAGGCACCCAGGTGTTGCAACTGACCGTCGGCGGGATCACCTTCTCACTGCTGCTCGCCCTCGCCGCACTGGGGCTGTCCCTGATCTTCGGCACGACCGGACTGACCAACTTCGCCCACGGCGAGCTGGTCACCTTCGGTGCGATCGCGGCGCTCGCCGTGGACCGGCTGCCCGGCGAGATCCGGGTGGGCGGGGCGAACATCACGTTCATAACGGCCGTGCTCTTCGCGTTCGTCATCTCCGGGGTGTTCGGCTGGGCGCAGGACAAGGGAATGTGGAGCCCGTTACGCAGGCGCGGCACCGGCCTGGTCGCGATGATGATCATCACCATCGGGCTCTCGATCTTCCTGCGCAGCCTTTACCAGTACTTCATCGGCGGCAGCAACTACAGCTACTCCCAGTACTCGGCAGCCGAACCGTTCTCCGTGGGGCCGGTGCTGATCACCCCCACCCAGGTCGGCGTCTCGCTGGTGTCCCTCGCCGTCCTCGTCGTGGCCGGGCTGATCCTCGCGCGGACACGGCTCGGCAAGGCGATCCGTGCGGTCGCGGACAACCCGCCCCTGGCCGCCGCGTCAGGCATCAACGTGGACCACGTCATCCGCCTGGTGTGGATCGGCGGTGCCGCCCTCGCCGGCCTGTCCGGGGTGGGACTCGGGCTGACCCAGGGGTTCAACTACCAGTTCGGGTTCAAGATCCTGTTGCTGATCTTCGCCGCGGTCGTGCTGGGCGGTCTCGGCACGATCTGGGGAGCCCTGGTCGGCAGCTTCGCCATCGGCCTCCTGATCGAGGTCTCCACCATCGTCGTGCCCGCGGAGCTGAAGTACGTCAGCGCCCTGGCGGTGCTCATCATTGTTCTCGTGGTCCGCCCGCAGGGCATCCTGGGCCGCCGGGAACGGGTTGGCTGAAAGGAATAGACATGGACTGGACCCAGATGTTCGGCCTCGGGCTACAGCAGGGCCTCGGCCCGACCGCCATCGTGTACTGCCTTGCTGCCATCGGCCTGAACGTGCACTTCGGGTACACCGGCCTGCTCAACTTCGGTCAGGCAGGCTTCATGGCAGTGGCGGCGTACGGGATGGCCTCGATCGTCGCCAAATGGGGACTATCGTTTTGGCTCGGCCTGGTCGTCGGCCTGCTGCTGAGCGTGCTGCTGGCCCTCCTGCTGGGCATCCCCACCCTGCGCCTGAGGGCCGACTATCTGGCCATCGTCACGATCGCCGCCGCGGAGATCATCCGGCAGACGGTCGGCTCGGTCAGCCTGCTCGAGTACTTCGGCGGCCAGGACGGTCTGCAGCAGTTCAGCGGCACCTTCGCGAGCATGAACCCCTACAGCGGCCGGCACGGCATCCCAGGGGTTGTCAGCTGGCGCGCGTACGACTACTGGGTGATGACCGTCGGGTGGATCATCGTGGCGCTGTCCTGCCTGGTGGTCTACCTTCTGATGCGCAGCCCCTGGGGTCGGGTGCTCAAGGGCATCCGGGAGGACGAGGATGCCGTCCGCAGCCTCGGCAAGAACGTCTACGCCTACAAGATGCAGTCGCTGATCATCGGTGGTGTCTTCGGTGCCCTCGCCGGTTTCGTCATCGCCCTGCGGAGCGCGGCAATCAACCCGTCGTTCTTCGCCACAGACGTCACCTTCTTCGCCTACACGGTGCTGCTGATCGGTGGCGCCGCGCGCGTGTTCGGACCGGTCGCTGGCGCGCTCATCTTCTGGTTCCTGATCACGTTCCTCGACGTGTTCTTCTCCCAGGCGACGGCGAACGACCTGATCCCGGACTACATCATGACGGGCACGCAAGCCAGCCTGATCCGGTTCATGTTCATGGGCCTGGCCCTGATGCTCCTGATGATCTTCCGACCACAGGGAATCTTCGGAGACCGAAGGGAGCTGGCTCTCGATGCCCGCTGACATGGACGACGTGGAGCAGGTCATAGAAGTCGACACGTCGGGCAACCGGGCTGCCATGCGTGACGCGGTGCGCGAGCCCGGATCGGCGAAGTCCGACCCGATCCTCGTCGCCGACAACGTGCGCCGTACGTTCGGCGGCCTGACCGCAGTCGACGTCGATCACGTGGAGATACAGCGCGGCGTGATCACGGCGCTGATCGGGCCCAACGGCGCCGGCAAGACCACCTTCTTCAACCTGCTCACCGGATTCGACGCACCCGACGACGGCGAGTGGTCGTTCAACAACACTAGCCTCAAGGGCGTGCCGGCCTACCGGGTGGCCCGTCGGGGCATGGTGCGGACCTTCCAGCTGACCAAGGTGCTCTCCAAGCTCACGGTGCTGGAGAATATGCGCACCGGCGCCACCGGCCAGAAGGGCGAGACCCTGCTGCGCGCGATGTTCGCGCCGCTGTGGCGCGACCAGGAGGAGACCATCACCCAGCAGGCAGACGCGCTGCTCGCGCGCTTCCTGCTCGACGCCAAGCGAGAGGACTTCGCCGGCTCGCTCTCGGGCGGTCAGCGCAAGCTGCTCGAGATGGCTCGCGCTCTGATGGCCAAGCCCGAGATGGTGATGCTCGACGAGCCAATGGCCGGCGTGAACCCAGCACTCAAGCAGTCGCTGCTGGGGCACGTGAAGTCACTGCGCGACGAGGGCCGCACGGTGCTCTTCGTCGAGCACGACATGGACATGGTCCGCGACATCTCCGACTGGGTCATCGTGATGGCGCAGGGGAAGATCATCGCCGAGGGCCCGCCCGACTCGGTGATGAACGACTCCCGCGTCGTGGATGCCTACCTGGGCTCGCACCACGACCAGGATCTGAGCACCATGGAGGCAGAGGTGCTCGCCGAGGCCGAAGCCGAGATCACCGGGACGAAGACCGCGGACGAGGGGAAAGAGAAGTGACTGAGGCACCCGACAACACGACATCTGGACGCGCGGAGCATCTCGCGCACGCCGATGGCGCTGTGCTGCGGGCCGATGAGCTGATCGCGGGCTACATGCCCGAGGTCAACATCCTCAACGGCTCAGACCTCTACTGCCACAAGAACGAGCTGGTCGGGATCATCGGCCCCAACGGCGCCGGCAAGTCGACACTGCTCAAGGCGATGTTCGGCCTGGTGAAGGTCTCTTCGGGCTCGGTGACGCTCAACGGCAACGACATCACCAACCGCCGGGCCGACGCACTGGTCACTGCCGGCATCGGGTTCGTGCCGCAGAACAACAACGTCTTCCCCTCGCTGACAATCGCCGAGAACCTGGAGATGGGCGTGTTCCAGGCTCCGAAGAGGTTCGCGGAGCGGTTCGACTTCGTGTGCGACCTGTTCCCGACCCTGCGCGACCGTCGCAGCCAGCGCGCCGGCTCGCTCTCAGGCGGCGAGCGACAGATGGTCGCCATGGGGCGAGCCCTGATGATGGAGCCCGCGGTGCTGCTCCTCGACGAGCCGTCCGCGGGATTGTCCCCCGTGATGCAGGACGAGGTGTTCGTGCAGACCAGGCGGATCAACCGTGCCGGGGTGTCAGTGGTGATGGTGGAGCAGAACGCGAGCCGGTGCCTGCAGATCTGTGACCGTGCCTACGTGCTCGACCAGGGGCGCAACGCCTACACCGGCACTGGAGCCGCCCTGGCGAAGGACCCCAAGGTGATCGAGCTGTACCTCGGTACGCTCGCGAAGAAGTAACGATTTCGCACCTCGACCAATCAAGCGACGAGCCCCCGAACCGAAACGGTTCGGGGGCTCGCCTGTCGGCTCAGCTGCTGGTCACTCGACCAGACCGGTGACCGAGTCGATTTTCTCGTAGGTGTTGCCCTTCTTGAACTGGCTGATGCCGATGGTTCCCTTGACGAGACTGCCGGTCTCGTTCATGTCGGTGGGACCCGACTGGCCTTCGTAGTCGATGTCCTCGCCGTCCTCGACCAGCTTGGAGCACTCCTCCCAGCCGGAGCACTGGGTGCCGTCCTTGGAGACCTTGACCAGCTCCGAGGCAATGGCCTCGCCGCTGTCGTCACCCGCGGCCAGGGCAGCGAGCGCGGACATCATCACGGTGTCGTAGGCCTCCGAGCTGTACGTGAAGGCCTTGATCTTGGGGTCGATGGCCTTCAGCTCCTTGTTGAATCCCGGGTCCTCTTCGGCAGGCGCGGGGGCGGTGCCCTTCATCCCGGTCAGGTCGTACTTCTCCTTCGAGAAGTCGAGGTCGAGGTTGCCGTCGACGAAGTAGATCTTCGCGTCCTTGGGACCAAGGCCCTTGGCGATCAGCTGCGGGATGATCTTCAGGGTCTCTTCGAAGGCCACCAGGATGATCGCGTCCGGCTTGGCGGCAGCGATCTCGTTGACCTCGGCGGTGTAGTTCTCCGCGTCGGCGTTGTAGAGCACGCTCGCCGCAACGTTCGCTCCCGCCGCTTCGAGGTTCTTGGTAGCGGACTTCGCGAGGCCCTCGCCGTAGAAGTCCTGGCGTGCCAGCACGGCGACGTTCTTGCTGCCGTCCTGGACCGCGAGGTTCGCGACCACCTTGCCCTGCAGGAGGTCGGAGGGAGCCGTGCGGAAGTACAGCCCCTTGTCCGGGTAGGTGTCGAAACCTGCCGCCGTGTTGGCAGGTGAGAACTGGACGACACCCTCACCGGTGATCTTGTCGATCACGCTCTTGGAGACATTGGACGAGGCAGCACCGATGACAACATCGACGTTCTGCGCCAGCAGCTTGTCGACCGAGGCGCCCGCGATGTCGGGGGTGCCGTCACCGGAGTCGGAGTCGACCTTGACGACGTCCTTGCCCTTGTAGCCGCCGGCCTTGTTGATCTCGTCGACGGCAACCTGGACGCCCGCGAACTCCGGGGGACCGAGGGGGGCCAGGTCACCGGTCTGGGGGAGCAGCGTGCCCAGCGTCAGGGTGCCGTCACCTTTGGCCGCGGTGGTGCTCGTGCCGCCGTCGGACTTCTTGTCGGAACTGGAGTCGCTGCCGCAGGCAGTGAGCACCAAGGATGCGGTTGCCAGAGCTGCGACCGCGCTCCAAGTACGAGTAGGGCGAATCATTGATCCTCCGTGAGGAAAGGGTCGGGCGACCGGTCTAGAGGTGACCGCCGCATGGATGGGGTGAAGGTACTGCCAAAACCGCGGCAGGAGAGAGAGCTGAAGCCGCGAGTCGTGCGTCGTTGCAATTTCGTGACCTGACAGGCGGGACCGAGTTAGAGGTCATGCCGCTTCTCATCACCCAAGGCACGCTGCGGACCGTACTGTACGACACCCTCGGCGACCTCGCGCATCGACCGGCGCAGGTCCATCGCAGTCTTCTGCACCCAGCGGAAGGCCTCTGGCTCGCTCAGCCCCATCTGCTCCTGAAGGATCCCCTTGGCCCGATCGAGCGCCTTGCGTGTGGCCAACTGCTCTCCCAGGTCTTCGATCTCGGCCTCGAGCTGGCGCAGCTCCGCGAAGCGGGAGACGGCCATCTCGATTGCGGGAACCAGGTCGGACTTGCTGAAGGGCTTGACCAGATAGGCCATCGCGCCCGTGTCACGCGCGCGCTCGACGAGGTCGCGCTGGCTGAAGGCGGTGAGGATGACCACCGCGGCGATCCGCTTGGCCGCCACCCACTCGGCCGCGGCGATCCCGTCGAGTCGCGGCATCTTGATGTCGAGGATGACCAGGTCCGGTCTCAGTTCCTCGACCAGCGCGATCGCCCTCTCGCCGTCCTCGGCCTGGCCGACGACGTCGTACCCCTCCTCAGCGAGCATCTCGGCGAGGTCGAGGCGGATCAGGGCCTCGTCCTCGGCGATGACGACGCGGGGTGCTCGGCTGGGGGTGGTCACGAGACCAGAGGCTATCGAGTCCTGTAACTTTGCCGCCGTCGCCCCGGTAGCCCAACGGCAGAGGCCATGGTCTCAAACACCATCCAGTGTGGGTTCGAATCCCACCCGGGGCACCGATCGTGTCAGTGGTCGCGACGACACTCATGCCATGCATCCGCTTGAACTGCGACAGGCCGCCATGGCGATGCTGGCTTCCGGTTGGTCCCTGAACGCGACGAGCGCCCAGCTCGGAGTCAGCCGTGCCGCAATCCGCGACTGGCGCGACCACGGCGTGGAAGGACGCGGGGTCCTCGACCGGCCCGGGGAGCTTCCGCCGGCCGAGTACTCCGCACTGTTCGGCTACTACCTGGGGGACGGGGTGCATCTCGGTGACTGCTCGCACGACAGTGCTCCGTGTCTCCTGTGACCGGACCTACCCCGGCATCATCGCCGACGTCGAGCGGTGCATCAGGGCCGTTCACCCGCACCTCGCCATTCACCGGGTCAGGGCACCCGGAGTGTTCGTCGTGCAGAACGTGTGGCGATACTGGCCGGCGCGGTTCCCCCAGCACGGACCGGGGCGCAAGCACGAGCGCGCGCTGGAGATGGCAGACTGGCAGCGCGGAATGGTCGAGGAGTTCCCCGCCGCATTCCTGCGCGGGCTCTTCCACTCGGACGGTTGCCGCGCCAGGAACTGGGCCAGCAGGACCGTCGCGGGCGTCAGCAAGCGCTACTACTACCCCCGGTGGCAGTTCACAAACGAGTCCGACGACATCAAGCGGTGGTGCGGCGAGGCACTCGACGCCCTCGGGATCAAGTGGCGCCCATCGAACAGGAAGACATTGTCCGTCTCGACCCGCGAAGGCGTGCGCCTGCTCGACGACCACATCGGGCTCAAGCAGTGACCCTCGGCGCGGAGCGTCAAGTTCGGCCAGGGGCGCCTCATCGAGGTCGAGCGCGCCCGCCGCGACGTCTGCGACGACCAGCTCCCCCATGGCAGGAACGGTCTCGGCCCCCGGGCGGCGTACCCGGAAGTCGCTGGGGTCAACGATGGCTGCGGTAGGCCGGCGCGACCTCGTTGATGGCATCGCCCATCCGGTGGATCCGCAGCGCGTTGGTCGAGCCGGGGATACCGGGCGGGCTGCCCGCGATGATGACAACAAGGTCACCCTCCTTGACCCGGCCGATCCTGAGCAACTGCTCGTCGACCTGGCGGACCATCTCGTCGGTGTGCTCGACCGGCGAGGTCAGGAAGGTCTCGACACCCCAGCTCAGTGCGAGCTGGGAGCGGACGACGGACTCGGGGGTGAAGGCGAGGACCGGGATCGGGCCGCGGTAGCGCGCCATCCGTCGTGCAGAGTCACCACTCTGGGTGAACGCCACGAGATACTTCGCACCGATCCGCTGGGCGACCTCGGCCGCAGCCTTGGCGATCACGCCTCCACGTGTGCGCGGCTGCCAGTCGATGGCCGCCATGTTGTGCAGCTCGTGGTCCTCGGTGGAGCTGATGATCCGGGCCATCGTGCGCACGGTCTCGATGGGGTACTCCCCCACGCTTGTCTCCCCTGAGAGCATCACGGCGTCCGCGCCGTCGAGGACGGCGTTGGCGACGTCGGAGGCCTCGGCCCGGGTGGGTGCGGGGCTGGTGATCATCGACTCCAGCATCTGGGTGGCGACGATCACCGGCTTGGCGTTGCGGCGGGCCTTCTCGACCACCCTTTTCTGCAGGAACGGCACGTCCTCGAGTGGACACTCCACCCCGAGGTCACCGCGCGCCACCATGAACCCGTCGAAGGCCCTGATGATCTCGTCGAGGTTGTCGATCGCCTGCGGCTTCTCGATTTTGGCGATCACCGGAAGCTGCACACCCTCCTCGTCCATGATCTTGCGGACGTCCTTGACGTCGGAGGCCGAGCGCACGAACGAGAGAGCAACGAAGTCGACGGTGAGGTTCAGACCCCAGCGCAGGTCCTCGATGTCCTTCTCCGACATCGCGGGGACGCTCACCGGCACACCCGGCAGGTTGATCCCCTTGTGGTCGCTGATCCGTCCGCCGGTCACCACCTGGGTGTGTACGTCGGTGTCGTCGACCTCGGTCACCCGCAGGCGTACCTTGCCGTCGTCGATGAGGATCTGGTCGCCGGCCGACACGTCACCCGGCAGTCCCTGGTAGGTCGTGGACGCGATCTCGTTGTTGCCGTCCAAGTCGCGGGTGGTGATGATGAACGACTGCCCGGTCGTGATCCGGGTGGAGCCCTCCTTGAAGTGACCCAGGCGGATCTTGGGTCCCTGCAGGTCGACGAAGATGCCGACCCCGTGCCCGGTCTCGTCGGAGGCCGCTCGCACCCGGCGGTAGATCTCCTCGTGCTCGGGGTAGGTCCCGTGGCTCAGATTCAGCCGGGCGACATCCATGCCCGCATCGACCAGCTCCCGGATGCGCTCCATCGATGCTGTGGCCGGGCCAAGGGTGCACACGATCTTTGCTCTACGCACGACGCCAGCCTAGCGAGTGTCCGAGGAGCTTGCTCCTCGTGACCGAGTGGGCGAAGCGCCGTTGACGAGCGAAGCGAGGATCACGGAGCGAGGATCACGGAGCGAGCCTATCCGGACCTACTTGAACGATCCAATATGCGCGGCCCGGTTGGCACCCCTCAGACGGTCAGGGGCACCCCTCAGACGGTCAGGGGGCGCTCGGTCGGGGGGATCGGGGCAGGCAGGGTGGTGGCGCCGGTCAGCCAGGTGTCGACGGCGGCCGCAGCAGCGCGGCCCTCGGCGATCGCCCACACGATCAGTGACTGGCCGCGCCCGACGTCACCGGCGACGAAGACGCCCTCGACCGAGGACGCATAGCCATCGTCGCGGGCCACGTTGCCGCGGTCGTCGAGCTCGACGCCGAGCTGCTCGATCAGGCCCTCGCGCTCGGGACCGGTGAAGCCCATCGCCAAGAGCACGAGCTCTGCCGGGATCTCCCGCACGGTGTCCTCGACCTCCTGAAACTTGCCGTCCCGGAACTCCACGTCGACGAGGCGCAGCGCGCGTACGTTGCCGTCGTCGTCGCCGAGGAACTCCTGCGTGGAGATCGCATAGATGCGGTCGCCACCCTCCTCATGAGCCGCGGAGACCCGGAAGAGCATGGGGTACGTCGGCCACGGCTGGTTGGCCGGTCGGGTCTCCCCCGGCTGCTCCATGATCTCGAGCTGGGTGATCGACGCCGCGTGCTGACGGATCGTCGTACCGAGACAGTCGGCTCCGGTGTCACCGCCACCGATGATCACCACGTTCTTGCCGTCGGCCCGGATCTGGCTCTCCCCCTCCTTCAACTGCCCCTCTTTCACCTGCAGAGTGTCGCCGAGCGAGACGCGGTTGGACTGCGGGAGGTACTCCATCGCCTGGTGGATGCCATCGAGCTCACGTCCCGGTACCGGCAGGTCCCGCGCCTGCGTCGCACCCATCGCGAGGATCACGGCGTCGTAGCGCTCGCGAAGAGCCTCACCGGTGAGCGACTCCCCGACGTTGACGCCCGCTCGGAAGATGGTCCCCTCCCTGCGCATCTGGTCCAGACGCCGGTCGAGAACCTTCTTCTCCATCTTGAACTCGGGAATGCCGTAGCGCATCAGGCCGCCGATCTTGTCGGCACGCTCGTAGACCGCGACGGTGTGGCCGGCTCGGGTGAGCTGCTGGGCCGCGGCAAGGCCGGCGGGGCCGGATCCGATCACGGCGATGGTCCGTCCAGACAGCCACTCGGGCGGCTGTGGACGCACCGCACCGGACTCCCAGGCGCGGTCGATGATGGCGACCTCGACGTTCTTGATGGTCACGGGGTCCTGGTTGATGCCGAGCACGCAGGCCGTCTCGCAGGGAGCCGGGCAAAGCCGGCCGGTGAACTCCGGGAAGTTGTTGGTCGCGTGCAGCCGCTCGATTGCTGCGTCCCAGTCGTCACGCCATACCAGGTCGTTCCACTCGGGGATGATGTTGCCCAGTGGGCAGCCCTGGTGGCAGAACGGAATACCACAGTCCATGCAGCGTCCGGCCTGGTCCTTGATGATGGGTAGCAGTGCCCGTCCGGGGCCGCCGGGGTAGACCTCGCCCCAGTCCTCCTTGCGCTCCTCGACCGGGCGCCGCTGGGCGACCTCGCGACCGTTCTTGAGGAATCCCCTCGGGTCAGCCATGGAGAGCGTCCATCATCGCCGTCGCGATCTCGTTGTCGTCCAGTCCATCGGCCTCGGCCTTCGCCTTGGCCTCCATCACGATGCGGAAGTCACGTGGGATGACCTCGGTGAAACGCTCGAGCGCTGCCGGCCAGTCGGCCAGGAGCTCCTCGGCAACCGTCGACCCGGTCTCCTCCGCGTGCTCGCGCACCAGCTTCTCCAACGTGTCTCGCTGGTCACCCTCGACCCCCCCGAGCTCGACGAACTCCTTGTTGACGCGCCCTTCCTGGAGGTCGAGCACGTAGGCGACACCGCCGCTCATGCCCGCGGCGAAGTTGCGTCCTGTCTGTCCGAGGACCACGACGACTCCACCCGTCATGTACTCGCAGCCGTGGTCACCCACCCCCTCGACGACCGCGGTGGCACCGGAGTTGCGTACGCAGAAGCGTTCACCGGCCTGTCCGCGCAGGAAGATCTGCCCCGACGTGGCGCCGTACCCGATCGTGTTGCCCGCGATGATCTGCATCGATGCGTCGAAGGTGGCCGACCTGTCCGGTCGTACGACGATCCGACCACCCGAGAGTCCCTTGCCGACGTAGTCGTTGGCGTCGCCCTCGAGCCGCAGGGTGATCCCCCGGGGCACGAACGCTCCGAAGGACTGCCCGGCGGACCCGATCAGCGTCACGTCGATCGTCCCGTCGGGTAGACCATCGCCCCGGTAGCGCTTGGTGACCTCGTGCCCGAGGATCGTCCCGACCGTGCGATTGACGTTACGGATCTTCACCTGGGCGCGCACCGGCTCACCGTTCTCCAGGGCGGCGGCGCACAGCTCCACCAGCTCCTGGTCCAGCGCCTTTTCGAGGCCGTGGTCCTGCGGTCTGGTGTTGTGGCGAGCGCTGTCCTCGTGGAGCTCGGGCACATGGAAGATCGGCGAGATGTCGAGTCCGGCCGCCTTCCAGTGGTTGACCGCCTCGGTCGAGTCGAGCACGTCGGCGTGGCCGATCGCCTCGTCCAGGGTGCGGAAGCCGAGCTCGGCGAGCAGCTCACGCACCTCTTCGGCGACGTACTCGAAGAACGTCACGACGTGCTCGGCCTTGCCGGTGAAGCGCTCGCGCAGCACCGGGTTCTGGGTCGCCACGCCCACCGGACAGGTGTCGAGGTGGCAGACCCGCATCATGATGCAGCCCGACACGACGAGCGGAGCGCTGGCAAAGCCGTACTCCTCGGCGCCCAGCAGCGCAGCAACGATGACGTCACGACCGGTCTTGAGCTGACCGTCGGTCTGCACCACGATCCGGTCTCGCAGGCCGTTGAGGAGAAGCGTCTGCTGCGTCTCGGCCAGGCCGAGCTCCCACGGACCACCCGCGTGCTTGAGCGAGGTCAACGGTGCTGCGCCCGTCCCTCCGTCGTGGCCGGAGATGAGTACGACGTCGGCGTGGGCCTTCGAGACGCCCGCTGCGACCGTGCCGACTCCCACCTCGGCGACGAGCTTGACGTGCACGCGCGCCTTCGGGTTGGAGTTCTTCAGGTCGTGGATCAGCTGGGCGAGGTCCTCGATCGAGTAGATGTCGTGGTGCGGCGGCGGCGAGATGAGACCCACGCCGGGCGTGCTGTGCCGGGTCGTGGCGATCCACGGGTAGACCTTGTTGCCGGGCAGCTGCCCGCCCTCACCGGGCTTGGCTCCCTGCGCCATCTTGATCTGGATGTCGTCGGAGTTGGTGAGGTAGTCCGAGGTGACGCCGAACCGGCCTGAGGCTACCTGCTTGATCGCCGAGCGGCGCTCGGGGTCGTAGAGGCGGTCGGCGTCCTCGCCACCCTCACCGGTGTTGGACTTGGCGCCCAGCCGGTTCATGGCGATCGCCAGCGTCTGGTGGGCCTCACCGGAGATCGAGCCATAGGACATCGCCCCGCTGGAGAACCGCTTGACGATCTCCGAGATCGGCTCGACGTCGTCGATATCGATCGGCTCGCGGCCGGTGGCGTCGGAGTCCTTGAAGCGGAACAGCCCCCGCAGCGTCATCAGCCGCTCGGCCTGGTTGTTGACCCGCGCGGTGTACTGCTTGAACACGTCGTACTTGCCGGCCTGAGTCGAGTGCTGCAGCCGGAAGACGGTCTCGGGGTCGAAGAGGTGCAGCTCGCCCTCGCGACGCCACTGGTACTCGCCGCCGATCTCGAGCTCGCGGTGGGCGGGCGCGATGCCGCCGACGGGGTACGCCGTACGGTGCCGCATCGTGACCTCTTGGGCGATCACGTCGAGCCCGATGCCACCGAGCTTGGAGGTGGTGCCGGTGAAGTACTTGTCGACCAGCTCCGTGGAGAGCCCGAGCGCCTCGAAGATCTGGGCGCCGGTGTAGGAGGCGACCGTGGAGACACCCATCTTGGACATCACCTTCAAGACGCCCTTGCCGAGGGACTTCACCAGGTTGGCGACGGCCTTCTCCGGCTCGATCTTGACGTAGTAGCCGTCGCGGGCAAGGTCCTCGACGGTCTCCATCGCCAGGTACGGGTTGACCGCGGCGGCGCCGTAGCCGATCAGCGTGGCGACGTGGTGGACCTCGCGCACATCGCCGGCCTCGATGATCAGACCGACCTGGGTGCGGGTCTTCTCACGCACCAGGTGGTGGTGCACGGCTGCGGTCATCAACAGGGACGGGATGGGCGCGTTCGTCGCGTCGCTGTGCCGGTCGGAGAGCACGATGACGCGCGCGCCACCGGCGATGGCCTCACTGACCTCGGCGCAGATCTCGTCGAGGCGGCTGGCGAGGGCGTCGCCCCCGCCGCCGACGTCGTACAGACCACGCGACACGTGCGTGATGAAGCCCGGCATGTCGCCGTCCCGGTTGATGTGCCGGATCTTGACCAGCTCGTCATTGGTGATGACCGGGAAGGGCAGCACCACCTGCCGACAGGATGCGGGTGTCGGCTCCAGCAGGTTGGCCTCGGGGCCGATGGTGCCGTCGAGGCTGGTGACCAGCTCCTCGCGGATGGCGTCCAGCGGCGGGTTGGTGACCTGCGCGAACAGCTGTGCGAAGTAGTCGAAGAGCAGCCGTGGCCGGTCGCTGAGCACGGCGATCGGGGTGTCGGTTCCCATCGAGCCGAGCGGCTCGGCCGAGGTGTTCGCCATCGGGGTGAGCAGGACGCGCAGCTCCTCCTCGGTGTAGCCGAAGATCTGCTGGCGCCGCGTGACCGAGGCGTGGGAGTGGATGACGTGCTCGCGATCGGCGACGTCGGCAAGCTTGATCAGACCGGCATGCAGCCACTCGTCATAGGGGTGCTCCTCGGCGAGCTCGGTCTTGATCTCCTCGTCCTCGATGATCCGGTGCTCCTGGGTGTCCACGAGGAACATCCGGCCGGGCTGCAGCCGGCCCTTGCGGACCACCGTGGCCGGGTCGATGTCGAGCACGCCGACCTCGCTGGCCAGCACGACCAGCCCGTCGTCGGTGACCCAGTAGCGCGAGGGACGCAGACCGTTGCGGTCGAGCACGGCACCCACCTGGGTGCCGTCGGTGAACACCACACATGCGGGGCCGTCCCAGGGCTCCATCAACGCGGAGTGGAACTCGTAGAAGGCGCGGCGCTTCTTGTCCATCTCGGTGTGGTTCTCCCAGGCCTCCGGGATCATCATCAGCACCGAGTGGGGCAGGGAACGTCCGCCTAGGTGCAGCAGCTCGAGCACCTCGTCGAACGACGCGGAGTCGCTGGCGCCCGCGGTGACGATCGGGAACAGCCGCTCGAGGTCACCGGGGATCAGGTCCGAGGTCAACAGCGCCTCACGGGCCCGCATCCAGTTGCGGTTGCCCATCACGGTGTTGATCTCGCCGTTGTGGGCGATGAACCGGAACGGGTGGGACAGCGGCCAACTCGGGAAGGTGTTGGTGGAGAAGCGCGAGTGGACCACCGCGATGCAGCTCTCGACGCGCTCGTCGACCAGGTCGGGGAAGACCTGGGCGAGCTGGTCGGTGGTGAGCATGCCCTTGTAGGCGATCGTGCGGCTCGAGAGTGACGGGAAGTAGACGTCGGTCTCGCGCTCGGCGCGCTTGCGCAGGCAGAACGCGAGGCGTTCCAGACTCATGCCCTGGAGCCGGCTGCCCTTCGCGGCCACGAACAGCTGGACGAACGACGGCATGCACTCCAGCGCGGTCTTCCCGAGTGAGGACGGTTCGGTCGGCAGCTCGCGCCAGCCGAGGACGCTCAGGCTCTCCTCGGCGGCGATCTCCTCGATGCGCCTGCGCGTTTTGGCGACCTGCTCGTCGTCCCCGGGGATGAACGCTGTGCCGACGGCGTACGAGTGTTTGGCGGGCAGTTGGAAGTCGACCACTTCGCGGAAGAAGGCATCGGGAACCTGCATCAGGATCCCGGCACCGTCACCGGAGTTGGGCTCAGCTCCCGCGGCACCGCGGTGCTCCAGGTTGCGCAGCGCGGTCAACGCCATGCTGACGATGTCGTGGCTGGGGACTCCCGTCAGGGTCCCCACGAACGCGACGCCACACGCGTCGTGCTCGTGCGCCCCGTCATAGAGCCCCTGTGGTTGCGGTTGTCCCGCAAGTCCAGGTCGCGCCGCGGGTGCGGGCGGCGGGAATGCCTGCATGTGCACTCTCCCGTCGTCGGTCAGCGCACTCCAGGTTGTTTCCTGGGAGGGTCACCCCCGGAGGAGTGCGTCGTGTGTGAGCATGCTTGTGCTGGGACGACATTGGCCCATGCGGAGAAATCAGCGTACAGCAGGGTTTCGGCCTGCCATGAGCGGTTTCAGGAGTCGAGTACCTACTTTCGAGAGTTTCCCCCCGGTCGCCCTCGCTGAAGCCGCTACGCCCGGGGTCAGCTGATGATGCCGTGCCTGGCATTCCAGTTCTGCGCGCCCGTGTAGGCATCGACCATCCCCCAGATCCAGAGACCGATCACCAGCGGGATGCCGATGAGCACGAAGATCAGCAGGAAGCTGACGAAATAGCAGACCAGGATCGTGACCCCGATTCCGACCCGTCCAATGATCATGGAGCCAAGGCCGGGCACGAAGAAGGACGCCAACAGTGCCAGGGCGGGACTCTTGGGTGCTACCTGGAGGGGCTGGCCCATGGGTGGGTAGGCCGGCTGTGAAAACTGCACCAGAGACCCCCCGGGCCCGCCCGGCGCGAAGTGCTCGGTCCACATTTCGCCATCCCAGTACCGCTGCCGCCCGTCAGACGTCGGGTACCAACCTGCGGGAGTTGCCATCTGAGTGTCCTAACCGAGAGTGCGCTCCTGTCGGCGCGGGGCAAGCCTACGGTTGGGAGGCCTGCAGTGGCAGGGGCGGTTCCACCGACGTGCAGAACTTGCGCCCAAGGACTCAGGAGGGGTCAATCTCGGACTTCTGCACGTCCGACTGGTCGGCTTGGCCCTGGGGCACCCGCCCCTCGGCGTACGGCGAGGTCTCCCGGCTCTCTGGTCGCGGGTGACGGCGCCCGGCCACCAGGAAGTACGCCGCCGCGAGCACGAACAACACGATTGACATCCAGACACCCCAACGGAGGCCGAGGACGTTGTCGAGCTCGATCGGGTCGATCCGGAGTGTCTCGATCCAGCCGCGGCCGGCGGTGTAGATCATCACGTAGAGCGCGAAGACCCTACCGAAGCCGAGCCTGAACCGCCGGTCGAAGTAGATCAGCAGTCCGACTCCGACAAGGTTCCAGAGGGCCTCGTAGAGAAAGGTGGGGTGGAACACCGTCCCGGCCGCAAACGTCATCCCTGCAGGCCAGTTCCCTGGATCGATCTCCAGCCCCCAGGGAAGGGTGGTCGGCTGCCCGTACAGCTCCTGGTTGAAGTAGTTGCCGAAGCGCCCGATCACCTGGGCGAGCAGCACGCTCGGGGCCAGGGCGTCCGCGAGCGGGCGCAGCAGGATGCCGTGGCGCCGACAGTAGAACCACCCGCCGAGCAGGCCGCCCGCGATCGCACCCCAGATGCCCAGCCCGCCGTGCCAGATCTCCAGCGCGCCGACCGGGTCGGCGCCCGTGCCGAAGTACAGGTTGTGGTCAGTGGCGACGTGATAGGCACGGGCGCCGACCAGGCCTGCGGGAACGGCCCACAGTGCGATGTCACCGATCTGACCGTGCGTCCCGCCCCTGGCGACCCAGCGCCGCTCGCCGGTCCAGACAGCCGCGAGGACTCCGAGGATGATCGCCAGCGCGTAGGCCCGAATCGGGAGCGGCCCCAGGTGCCAGACGCCCTGGGACGGGCTCGGGATCGACAGGGCGACCAGCTGGTTCATGCGTCTTCCTTGAGGATCTTCTCCAGGTCGTCGGCCATGTCGGAGGGCGAGGTCGGCGCAGTCCACACGAGGTCGCCGGCCCCGTGGCGGACGGAGACGACCACTGTCGAGTGGTCGACCTCGTACCCACCGCTGGGCAGCTTCCTGCCCTTCGAGATCTCGATGCCCATCGGCTTGGCCAAGGCGACAATGCGTCCGAGCGGACCGGTCAAGCCGACGAAGTCCGGGTCGAAGCGGTCGAGGTAGGTCCGCAGCACCGACCGGGTGTCCCGGGCAGGGTCGGTGGTCACGAAGGCGACCTGTAGCCGCTGACGCTCATCCGCCGAGAGCTTGGCCATCGCGGAGGCGATCGAGCTCATGACGACCTGACAGACGTCGGGGCAGTTCGTGTAACCGAAGAAGACCACCGTGCGACGCGGCTGAGCGGCCAGGTCGAACGGCTTGTCCTCCGTGTCGGTGAGCGCGAGGTCCGGGACGGCGTACGGCTCGTCCAGCAGGATGCCGTGGTAGCCGTCGTCGTCGGAGGCGCTGATGTGGGTCACGGGCGCGCCGTTGTCCGAGGAGCCGCACCCGACCAGTGTCACGAGCATCAGGACGGCCAGGAATGAGCGACCATACCGTCTAGGCACGGCGTACCCCTGCCGCGAGGTCTTCGGTGAGGGCACGCAGTGCGGTGAGCCCGGCGGACCGGCCGTCTGAGTCGAGCAGGGCCTTGACGAACGCCGAACCGACGATCACGGCGTCGGCGAAGGCGGCGACCTCGGCGGCCTGGTCACCGTCGGAGACACCCAGCCCGACTCCCACGGGAAGGTCGGTCACTCCGCGCGTCCGCGCGACCAACGGTCCCGCGAGGTCGGAGGTCGAGGCGCGGGCGCCGGTCACGCCCATCACGGCGGTCGCGTAGACGAAGCCGCGGCACGCCTGGGCCGTGAACCGGAGACGCTCATCGGTCGACGATGGCGCGACGAGAAAGATCTTGTCGAGGTCGTGCTTGTCCGCAGCGGCGATCCACTCGTCCGCGGAGTCGGGCGTGAGGTCCGGGGTGATCAGCCCGGCTCCCCCGGCGCCTGCCAGGTCGCCGGCGAACCGTTCGACGCCACTGAGCCGATCGGTCCGGCCGCTGGCGCGGCCACTGAGCCGATCGGTCCGGCCGCTGGCGCGGCCGTACTGCTCCACGGGGTTCCAGTAGGTCATCACCACGGTCGGGGTGCCGGTCGCGGCCACCGCCTCCACCGTCCGAAGGACGTCGATGGTACGGATCCCACCCTCGAGCGCGCGCTGGGCGGCCGCCTGGATCGTCGGTCCGTCCATTACGGGGTCGCTGTAGGGCAGACCGACCTCGATGATGTCGCAACCGGCGTCGACCATCACCTTCATCGCCTCGATCGCACCGGGAACGTCCGGGAATCCGGCGGGCAGGTACCCGACCAACGCCGCACGCCCTTCGGCTCGGGTCCTCTCGAACACGCGCGCAGTGGTCACTTGGCACCCTCGGCGATCTGTTGCTCGCTGGCCAACTGGGGGGTGCCGTCGCTGCTCGTCTGGCCCAGCCCGAACCACTCGATGGCAGTCCCCATGTCCTTGTCGCCGCGCCCGGACAGGTTGACCAGGATCGTGGACCCGGGACGCTCCCTGGCCAGCTCGAGTGCACCCGCGACGGCGTGGGCCGACTCGATCGCCGGGATGATGCCCTCGGTGCGGGCGAGCAGCGCCATCGCGTCCATCGCTTCGGTGTCGGTCACGGGCCGGTACGTCGCCCGGCCGATGTGCGCGAGGTGCGCGTGCTGCGGGCCAACGCCCGGATAGTCGAGACCAGCCGAGATCGAGTGGGACTCCGCCGTCTGGCCGTCCTCGTCCTGGAGGACGTAGGTACGCGCACCGTGGAGCACCCCGACCTCACCGGCCCAGATCGTGGCGGCGTGACGAGAAGTCTCGACGCCGTCACCTCCCGCCTCGAAGCCGAAGATGTCCACCGACTCGTCCTCCAGAAACGCCGTGAACAGGCCGATCGCGTTGGAGCCACCACCGACGCACGCGACCACGGAGTCGGGCAGCGCACCGGTGAGCTCCAGGCACTGGACACGCGCCTCGTCACCGATCCCCCGGCAGAAGTCACGGACCATGGCGGGGAACGGATGGGGGCCGGCGGCAGTGCCGAAGCAGTAGGCGGTGTGGTCGACGCTGGCGACCCAGTCACGGATCGCCTCGTTGATCGCGTCCTTGAGGGTGCGCGAACCAGAGCTCACCGGGATCACCTCGGCGCCGAGCAGCTGCATCCTGGCCACGTTGAGCGCCTGCCGCTCGGTGTCGACCTCGCCCATGTAGACGGTGCACTCCAGACCGAGGTACGCCGCGGCGGTGGCCGTCGCGACACCGTGCTGGCCGGCGCCGGTCTCGGCGATCATCCTGGTCTTGCCCATCCGCTGGGTCAGCAGCGCCTGGCCGAGAACGTTGCGGATCTTGTGCGCGCCGGTGTGGTTGAGGTCCTCGCGTTTGAGCAGGATCCGCGCGCCTGCGTGCTCGCCGAGCTTGGTGGCGTCGAAGAGCAGGCTCGGCACTCCGGCGTACTCCCGGAGGAGGCGCTCGAACTCAGCCGTGAACGCCTCGTCGGCCATCGCTCCGTGCCACGCAGCCGTGAGCTCATCGAGCGCCGCCATCAGCGCCTCGGGCATGAACCGCCCGCCGAAGTCGCCGAAGCGGCCGTGCTCGTCGGGTCCGTTGATGCTCATCGGCCGGCCTCCTGTGACGCCCCCACGACGGCCTTCATCGCCGCCACGGCGGCTCTGGGGTCGCCGTTCTTCACGAGCGCCTCGCCCACGAGCACGACGTCTGCGCCCTCGCCGGCGTAGCGGGCGGCGTCCTCTGGACCGCTGACTCCGGACTCGGCCACCTTGACGACGTCCTCGGGCAGCATCGTCACCAGGCGCCCGAAGGTGTCGCGGTCGACCTCGAGAGTCTTCAGGTTGCGGGCGTTCACCCCGACCAGACCGGCTCCCGCGTCCAGGGCGCGAGCGATCTCGTCCTCGTCATGGACCTCGGTGAGCACGGTCAGGCCAAGTGAACGAGCCTGGTCGTGCAGCTCCTCGAGGAGTGCCCCCTCGAGGGCCGCGACGATCAGCAGCACCATGTCGGCACCCGCGGCGCGTGCCTCGAGCAGCTGGTAGCCGGTCACCACGAAGTCCTTGCGCAGCAGCGGGGTAGCCACCGCCGCCCGCACGACCCGCAGGTCCTCGAGACTGCCGCCGAAGCGGCGCTGCTCGGTCAGCACCGAGATCGCGTCGGCACCACCCTCCGCATAGGCGGCCGCGAGAGCGGCCGGGTCCGGGATGTCGGCCAGCGCACCCTTGCTCGGGGACCGGCGCTTGACCTCGGCGATCACCGACAGCCCCGGGGAGCGGAACGCCGGAATCGGGTCTCGCGGTGCGGGAAGTGAGCGCACCGCCGCGACGAGGTCGGCCTCGCTGAGCGCCGACTGGCGCACCGCCAGATCCTCGCGCACGCCGGCGACGATGTCGTCGAGCACGGACATGCGGGCCCTTCCGGACGAGAGGTTCAAAGGATTTTCGACACGGGCCATCGTGTGCCGCCCCAAGGCTCTCACACGCACTCACTTGTGTAGGTTCAGGCCATCGGATGGCTAACGCGGATTTCCGCGCAACTGGTTGGCCGCAAGGGTGATGGGCGGCGCGCACTGACGAGGCCAGGCCGGTCTGAGCCGGATCTCGTTGATCTGTGGGGGAATCGGCTCGCCGCGTGGTCCTCCCCGTGAGCCGAAGTCTTGTCGGGATCTTGCTGTTGAATCACATGAATGTGATTCGATCAGTGCCCCGGTCTGCCGTCGCGTCGAGACCGGCTGACCGCGAATCGCCTTGCATGCTAGGCGATTGACCGTCGACGCGCCGCGGCACGGCGATCCACGCCAGGTCCCATCAAATCTGGTAGACATGCCATATGACAGCTAGATCACAACAAGCAACTGAGGTGGGTGCGGACTGGTTCACCGCGCCGGATCAGGTGAACCAGCGCCGCTATGAGGCGCTGCGTGCCTTCCACGTCGACGGGCTCACCCACGCCCAGGCCGGCGAGCGGTTCGGCTACACCCGCTGGGGCATGGTGAACCTGGTCCGCGAGCACCGCGCCGGGCGCCTTGACCTGTTCGCCCCGGCGCGCAAGCCCGGCCCGGCCCCCGGGACAGCGCCGGCCAAAGACGCCGCCCGCGCCCGGGTGATCGCCCTGCGCCGCCAAGGCCTCTCCACCTATGAGATCTCAGCGAAGCTGAGCGTCGAGGGCACGCCGTTGAACCGGACCAGCGTCGCGGAGATCCTCACCGAGGAAGGGTTCGGGAGGCTGCTGCGCCACCCCGAACCGGCCGCCAGCATCGCGCCGGGCACGCCCGGCCGCGACACCCGCCTGCCCCGGACCGCCCGCCTGGACTTCGACCGTTGGCCGGCCAGGGTGGAGACCGGCAAGGCCGGGCTGCTGCTCCTCGTGCCCGACCTGATCGCCCTGGACCTGCCCGGGCTGGTCAAGCGCGCCGGCTATCCCGGGACCCGGATCGTGCCGGGCGTGTCCTGGCTGCTCTCGCTGCTGGCGCTCAAGCTGACCCGCACCCGGCGGGTCTCCCACGTGGACGACCTGCTGCTCTGCGACCCGGCCGCGTCGTTGTTCGCCGGACTCGGCACGCTGCCGAAGAAGACCGCGCTGACCGACTACTCCTACCGCACCAGCCATGAGTACCAACGGAGGTTTCTCGTGGCCCTGGACACCGCGATGATCAAAGGCGGGCTGGCCACCGGCGGCGAGGCGATCTTCGACCTGGACTTTCACGCCGTCATGCACTGGGGGCAGGACCCGGTGCTGGAGAAGCACTACGTGCCCACCCGCTCCCAGCGCGCCCGCTCCGTGCTGACGTTCTTCGCCCAGGACTCCGGCACCCACAACCTCGTCTACGCCAACGCCGATGTCGCCAAAGCCACCCAGGCCCGCGAGGCCATCGCGTTCTGCGACCACTGGAAGGCCGCGTCCGGGAACGACCCGGCGATGCTGATCATGGACCAGAAAGTCACCACCCAGCCCGTCCTGGCCGAACTCGACGAGCGCGGCGTCAAGTTCCTCACCCTGCGGATGCGTTCACCGGCGTTGGTCAAGCAGATCAACGCCCTCGCACCCGGCGACTTTCGCACCGTGACCCTGAACCGGCCCGGCCGGTTCAACCGGCCCAAAACCCACGAATCCCGCGTGCGGCTGTCGAACTATCCCAGCACCGTGCGCCAGCTCATCGTCACCGGCCTCGGCCGCGAAGCCCCGACCGTGATCATCACCAACAACGACGACCTGTCGGTCAAGGCGCTGATCGAGCACTACGCCCGACCGATGACCATCGAGCAACGCCTCGCCGAAATCATCGCAGCGTTTCACGCCGACGCCCTGTCCTCGACCGTGAACCTCAACGTCGACCTAGACATCGTGCTCTGCGTCCTGGCCCAAGCACTGATCGCCGCGCTGCGCGCCCGCCTGCCCGGCTACGCCGCCGTCACCCCCGACGTCATCCAACGCCGATTCCTCGAGACCCCAGGCACCATCACCACCACCAAGGACGCGGTCACCGTCCGCCTCGACCGGCGCGCCTACTCACCCGT
>DASRVZ010000038.1:0-14718 GCA_035654835.1 Dermatophilaceae bacterium
TTGGTCGAGATCATTCCAGGGAAGGGTTCGGGTGCCCTGAAGAAGCGTGTGCTGCGCTTTCTCGATCAGAAGGAGATCAAGGCGCTGTACCACCGCGTGGAGAAGGATCCGTGGTGCGCTCGACGCGCTCGGGGCCGACCCGGGCCGCACCGAGGCCAGTGCGCTGAAGCCGTGCTTGGAGCCAGGAGCCTGCCGACTGGATATGTTCCCGCGGCCGACGACCGCGTAGTAGTCCGCGAGCTGTGCGCGCGCCCAGCCCGGTGAGGGGTCAGAGGCGTCCAGTTATTTTTCACGGACAAACAGCAATAAAGTGTGCGCAGGGTCAGCCCTCACGGCTGGCCGAGGAGCCGCATCTCATCCGGCTCCCAGCCATCACTCACATACAGTCTTAGGTGGACGCCAGTAATGAGTATGTTCTGCTATCAGTGCCAGGAAACAACCACAGGGACCGGATGCACGATCAAGGGGATCTGTGGGAAAACTGAGGACGTTGCCAACCTGCAGGATCTTCTGGTCTACACCCTCAAGGGAATCGCGGTTTATGCAGTACAAGCGCGTGAGCTGAAGATTTCGCAGAGAGCCACCGACGAGTTCCTTATGGAGAGCCTCTTCAGCACGATCACCAACGCCAACTTCAGCGCAGACTCGTTTGTTGAACGTATCCAGGACGGCCTCCGCCTTCGCGAAGGTCTCCGGCAGGACATCATTGCGGCGGGTGGCAAGATCCCGGCCAATCTGGGGGATGCGGCAACCTGGACCGCATCGGTGGGTGAGTTCGAAGGGAAAGCAGCTCTGGTGGGCGTTCTGGCCACAGAGGACCAAGATGTCCGTTCGCTCCGGGAACTGCTCACCTACGGCGTGAAGGGCATCGCCGCCTATGCGGAGCATGCGTATGCCCTGGCGCATCAGGATGAGGGCATCTTCGCCTTCGTTGAAAAGGCCCTGGCAGCTGCCCTGGACGACACGCTCACGGCGGATGATCTCGTCGCCCTAGTCCTGGAAGCAGGTCGGTTCGGTGTTGAGGTCATGGCCATCCTGGATAAGGCAAACACCACATCCTACGGACACCCCGAACTCAGCAAGGTCAATGTCGGGGTGGGCAACAAGCCCGCGATTCTCATCAGCGGTCACGACCTGAAAGACCTCGAGGAGCTGCTGGTCCAGACCCAGGGAACCGGCGTCGACGTCTACACCCATGGTGAGATGCTCCCGGCCCACTACTATCCCGCCTTCAAAGAATATGAGAATCTCTTCGGCAACTACGGCAATGCTTGGTACCGGCAGAACACTGAGTTCGACTCGTTCAACGGTGTGATCTTCTTGACCACCAACTGCCTCGTGCCACCGAAGGACAGCTATAAGGACCGTCTCTACACCACTGGCGTCGTCGGCTTTGACGGGGTTAAGCACGTCGCCGACCGGGTGGATGGGAAATCCAAGGACTTCTCGGCACTGATTGCGCATGCCAAGAAATGCCCGCCACCGACGGAGATCGAGACCGGTGAGATTGTGGGGGGATTCGCCCACAACCAGGTCATGGGTCTGGCCGACCAGGTCGTTGACGCTGTGAAGGTCGGAGCGATCAGGCAGTTCTTCGTCATGGCCGGGTGCGACGGCCGTCATAAGACCCGCAACTATTATGAGGAGTTCGCCCAGGCTCTGCCGCAGGACACGGTGATCCTGACTGCTGGGTGCGCGAAATATCAGTACAACAAGCTCGATCTCGGGGATATCGGCGGTATCCCGAGGGTTCTTGACGCCGGTCAGTGCAACGACTCGTACTCCCTGGTCGTCATCGCGCTGAAGCTCAAGGAGGCCTTCGGCCTGGATGACATCAATGAGCTTCCCATCTCATACAACATCGCCTGGTATGAGCAGAAGGCGGTCATTGTCCTGCTGGCTCTCCTGCATCTGGGTATCAAGGACATCCACCTTGGCCCGACGCTTCCGGCTTTCCTGTCTCCCAACGTCGTGAAGGTGCTCGTCGACAACTTTGGTATTGCGGGTATCACCAACGTGGAAGACGATATCGAACTGTTGATGCCGGCGGTCGTCGCCTGACGGCCATCGTCCCGCGGACATGGATGCGTGGCCCCGATGCGTCCGGTCATCCTTCCGGTTATGGAACGCTCGTCCTCTTATGGAACGCTCACCCGTATCGGCTGGTCGCGAAGCCTCCGCTCCAGCCAGCCACCGGCGACATCTCCTGCGGGGAGCGTCTGCTCCAATTGACGAACGCTCAGCGCTTCAAGGATCAGTGACGAAAGCAGCGATAGTGGCTGCACACTCGAGCGCGGTGTTGGTTGTTGTATCCACCTGCAGGTCGTACTGCACCCCGTCGTGAACGATCACTGCCTGAGATGCCGCCATGCCTTGAGTGCGCTCAGGTCGAGCAACCTCACGCG
This sequence comes from Dermatophilaceae bacterium, assembly GCA_035654835.1. Taxonomy (GTDB): domain Bacteria; phylum Actinomycetota; class Actinomycetes; order Actinomycetales; family Dermatophilaceae; genus UBA4719. The sequence continues at coordinate 2,406 of DASRVZ010000038.1, forward strand.
CCACGGCCACCTCAAGGTCACAGCGCACGCCCACCCATACGACCCGTAGACCGCAGAGTGCTGCGCGCAGCCGGTCCTGAGATTTGCGACCGGCGAGGAACACCTCGTCGATGATGACCCCGACGTCGTCATGGGCGATCGCCGCCAGTCCCTGGTACCACGCGTGCTCCAGTTGGCGAAAACGATCGTCCACTGCCACCACACCGTCGGAACCAAAGACGATCCCGGGGTCGTGAGTTGACGACGCTGGCGGCAGCGCAGCGACGAGGGTGTCCACTCCGAAAGCAAGAAACGGTCGCGGAAGCAGCCGTTGCAGCTCAAGGGTGATCGACGACTTTCCTGAGCTCGATGCACCGTTGAGGACGATCACCACGTTGCGCACGCCAATCACCGTAGCTCCGTTAGGTCCGCGCCATACGGCCAATTGCTTGCCCGAGGGACCAACGGCAAGCGGAGCATGCGGCCACGGCTCACCACCGCCTCTGGTCGTCCCGTACCCGGATGGCCTCGTGAGGCCGGGCGGCGGGGCGTGGCGCGGACTCAGGCCAAGGCCTCAACCTCGCGCTTGAAGGTGGCCAGCTCGGTGTCGATGTCCTTGTCCGAGTGGTAGAAGACCGCGTCGAGCATCTTCATCAGCGTGGAGGCGTCCCAGGCGACCGTCAGTGTCGTTCCGGTGGCGTCGGGCTCGAAGGAGCAAGTCCAGACGACTCCCAATGAGGAACGCTCGACGATGCGCTCGTTGACCACGTACTCCTCCCTGGTGATGGTGGCGGTCAGATGCATGCCGAGCTCGCGGTACTTGCACTCGTAGGTGGTCACGACCCCTTCGGGTGTCCGGTGCACCGCCCCCACGATGGGGGGCGTGCCATGGGATGCCTCCCCGGTACCCGCTGGTGAGCGTCGGCGCCACCCGTCCCCGCTCCGAGCGTGCTCTTGGCCCCATGGCTTTGCAAGGGACTAAAGGCCCGGGCGGCGGCACCCATGTAGCGTCGGAGGACATGCGGCTTGGGCGCCGGCTCCGAGGAAGGACACAAGGATGGATTGGCTCGGTTCGGTCATCTGGTGGCACTGCTACCCCCTTCGTTTCGTGGGAGCGGAAGAGCGTGCCGAAGATCGTCCAGAAGGCGAGCCGAGTCACCGCCTCGGGCACCTGACGAACTGGTTCGGCTACCTCATCGAGCTGGGATGTAACGGCCTCATGCTCGCGCCCGTCTTTGCCTCCACCTCCCACGGTTACGACACCCTGGATCACTTTCGGATCGACCCACGCCTCGGCGACGACGCGGACTTCGATGACTTGATGAGCAACGCCAAGGAACGTGGCATCCGAGTCTGCTTGGACGGCGTGTTCAACCACGTCAGCCGCGACCACCAAATCGTGCAGCGCGCCCTCGGAGCCGGCGCCGAGTCCGAGGAAGGCCACTGGCTCAAGTGGGACCATGGACACCCCATCGCCTTCGAGGGGAACCTCGACCTGGTCGAGCTGAATCTCGCCCACCCGCCGGTCGCCGACTACATCGTGGACGTCATGACCTACTGGCTGGACCGCGGCATCGACGGCTGGCGACTGGACGCCGCGTTCGCTCCTGGGGCGGCGACGTGGCGCCCGATCATCGAACGGGTGAAAGCTGCCTATCCGCACGGGTGGATCGTTGCCGAGGTCATCCACGGAGACTATGGCGACTTCATGGCCGAGAGCGGCGCCGACTCGCTCACCCAGTACGAGCTGTGGAAGGCGACGTGGAGCTCGCTGAACGACGTGAACTTCCATGAGCTCGCCTGGACGCTGAAACGCCACGCTGAGTTCTCAGCCTCGTTCCGAGCACAGACCTTCCTCAGCAACCACGACGTGACTCGTATCGCCACCAAGCTCACCGATCCGCGCCATCTGCCATTGGCCGTCGCGATTCTGATGACGCTGCCAGGTATCCCGACCATCTACGCCGGCGACGAACAGGGCTTCACCGGCGAGAAACTGGACCAGCCCCACGGAGACGACGCCGTCCGACCGCCGTTCCCAGTGTCCCCTTCGGAGCTGTCCCCATGGGGCGCCGAGACCCTGGCCGTGTACAAGGGCTTGGTCGCGCTTCGCAGAGATCACCCGTGGCTGGTTGACGCCAACCTCACCACGTCCGACGTCAGCAGCACCTCCATGGCAATACATCTCAGCAAGGACGAGCAGCACCTGACCCTCGCCTTGAACACCGACGACCAGCCAGCCCGTGTGGGCGGCCTCACGGTGGCGCCGCACAGCTACGCCACCGACCGGTGATCCGTCCCCGAACAAGCCCCTTCACGACAACGAGATGACCGTCGGAGAACCCCAGACTCAAACATCACGCTCACCGATGGTGGATCGGCCAACGGGCAGGCCCAGCGCCACTGAGGGATGATGACGCGCATGCCGAGCCGTATCGCCGTCATCGCAATCGACGCCCTGAACCCCCGCCTGGTCGCAGAGTTCTGGTGCAATGTCCTTGGATGGCACGTGGTGGATGAAGACGACGAAGGGGTCATCAGCATCGCCCCGGTCGACGGCGCGTGGCCGACGATCGACGTGCTGGGCGTTGCTGAACGGAAGGCCGTCAAGAACCGGCTGCACCTCGACCTGCGCGCCGACGGCGTGGCGACGCCGGTCGAGCTCGAGCGCCTGCTGAGCCTCGGCGCGCGCCGGGTCGATATCGGCCAGGGGCCGGACGTGAGCTGGGTGGTCCTCGGCGACCCAGAGGGCAACGAGTTCTGCCTGCTCGCGAGGTCGGTCCAGGAGGTCTAACCCGTCAGGCCTCGGCGGTGCGGTGTTACTGCCCGGCGCAAGAGCCACAGCTGCACCGAGACCCTACGGGCTGTGTTGCGACTGCGGTGCCCCATTCCCTGACAGCTCAACGCTGCACACATGTCGCCCGATCAGGGATCGCTGACCGGGCACGGACAGGTCCGCCGAACGCACGCTCATGTGGAGATGCGGAGGGTGGGGGTATTCAATGGTGGCGGACTTTCGCACCATTGCGATTGGGGAGCGGTGGTGTGAGTCGGGTCCGAGAGCAGCACTTCCCGCGGGCGCCCTCACATCGGCCACGAACGATCCGCGGCTACTTGTGAGTGCAATCCTGGATCCGCGAGCGACGCCGCTGGCGCGGCTTCGTGTGCCGACTGCGAAACCGTTTGCGCCGCAATGGGATTCGCGGATTGAACCGCCCCGGGTTCAGCGTAGCAATCGCTGATCGGCCAGCCCCAGATCATGGATATCTCGATCGGCGATGACATTTCGGACCGGCAACGGATCGTGTGATGGTTGGTCCTACTCCGTTTGGGTACTCTGTAATACATGAGAAGGCTTGTGGGGCTGTTGGTCGTGATCTGGCTGGCGATCGGCGCGGTCGCGGTGGGCCAGCGGGGCTACTTCGGCTCGTCGCCGCAGAATTGTGCGGGGGTGGCGACGGTTGCCGTCACGGTCGTGGCCGGACCGATGAACTACCTAGGTGTCAACCCCAAGGTCAAGTGCCGTTTGCCGCAGCCCTCGGGCTGAGCTTGAACTGGTTACCAGTCCTGTTCGCGAATATCGGTGCCACGGTGATCGAGCGGCGGAACCCTGAGGAATCTGGCGAACATCCCCGCGAGTAGGGCTGCCCTCGGTCACGGCCACCAGCGAAGGCACGTCGCGCATGCGGGACGTATCTGACGTATCAGCGTTGTCGGGGCGGGCCGGCATCCTGGCTGCCAGACTCCAACATGGCGAGGTCCACTGTCCTGGGGCGTCTCGCTTGTGCGGAGGGGGAGTTACTGATGGCCAAGGCCAAGTGGAGGAATCACCCGTACCTGGAGTTGGAGGGCGAGGCGCTTGACAACCACATGATGGCCAGGCACGGCTGGAGCATGCAGATGGTGGCCGTGAAGGGCACCCAGACCCTGGCGCAGAAGCACAACTACATCGGCGCCATGCACCTCAAAGAACACCACCATTCGTCCCATACCTTGCCTCTTGACAAGGACTGGGCAACCGCCTCTCAGCGGGGTTGCTTATTCATGGACCGTCAACACAGTGTTTGTCCCTCAGAGGCATCGACATCTCCCATGATGTTCGGTGAACGCCTGGACAGCTCCTGAGGGCGTAAGCCGGTGAGGTCTCGTGACAGCGTCATGGCCAAGCAGTAGTCAGAGATCTCGACCTTAGGCGCTCGGCGGTCTGAGATGACACGTGATTTCAACCATGATGGCCTGGAGCAGAGGCGTCGCCGGTCGTGTGGCCTGACATGCGCGGCGCCTGCTCGGGCTCGAGCCCCTCCCTGACATCTACTGAAGGCTTTCCACGATCGACGCGCATCGCGTTGAAGGCAGCGGCCGTGGCCGCCACCCACGCCGCGCCCAGGACGAAGCCGCCTACGACGTCGGACAGGTAATGGACGCCGAGAGCGATCCGGGAGAAGCCGATTGCCAAGACCATGAGCACCGCGAAGGCGACGGCGACTTTGCGCCAGATTCCATGCAGGATGGGCAGGAAGACCAGCAGCAGCACCGCGTACCCGACCACTGCGGCTTGGGCGTGACCGCTGGGAAAGCTCGACCCGGGCTCATGGGCGACGGGGTGGGTCAGGACCGGGCGTAGTCGATGTACTGCTGTCTTGACAACGGTGTTCAGCAGCGATGATCCAGCTGCCGTGATCACCACGAAGAGGGCCAGTCGGGGCAGTCGACGCCAGAGCAACCAGACGACGACAACGGCCAGCACGATCTGCCATGCCAGCGCCGACCCGAAGTCGCTGATCAGCTGCATGGCGCCGACGAAGCCCGTGTGGGTTACCGCGAAGTTGTGCAAGCGGTCGCGCGCGCCGTCATCGGCCCGCAGCAGTGGCGCCCACTTGTCCTTCACCAGCAGCAGAGTCAGCGCACCGGGGACGGCAACCAGTGCCAGTGCCACGGCGGCCAGCACGGCTCGGGCACCGAATCGGGTTGTTGACTTGGCCGCTGGTGGGGAAGACTCCTCGGGCGCGTCCGGCGCGCTGGGCATGACGGTCATCTTGCCTCGTATGACAGTGCGGATCCACCCTCGAATGACTGCTGCAGCGGCGGTGACGAGGTGCCGAAGTTCCGGGTGTCAGCGGGGCGGCTCATGTTGTGCTTCTCACGCCTTAAGTCGCGGTGAGCGTCGGTCGCTGCTTTCAGCTCGTTGTCGGGCGCCTCTTCCAGGGTGATCAGTGAGTTGTCAGCTTCCGGCGACGCGCGGAGGATCTCATCGAGCTTGCGCTGGGTTGCTTCCTGTGCGCGGGCCTGTGTGTGTTGGATGACGAAGACCATGGCCAGGGTCGTTGCAGCGGCAAGCGTTTGGAAGGCGGTTTCCAGCCTTGCGGGGAACCCGAACGCGGCACTGTAGAGAACCCACGCCACGTCGGCTGTGACCACGCCGAGCGCCAGGGTTGGCTTGGCCGCCCAGCGGTCCAGAGCATGCAGGACGCGACTGCCGCGGTGTCGCCGTTCGGTCTTCTCGGAGGATTCGTGCCGCACTGATTACCTCCGTTCTGTCGACGTCTTGAGGGTCATGCGCTTGGGCCACGTTTGTCGCCATTGTCGAGCTGACCATCGGTCTCGGTGGTCTCGCTGCGCCGGTGGACCAGGCAGCCGGCGGCCAGACCCGCGCAGACCAGTCCGTTGACGGCCCCGACCACGACGTCGCTGAGATGGTGCATGCCCCGGTACAGCCGCGCGTACGCGACGAGGAAGGGGATGACCGAGCACACGCCTATCACGGTCCGGCGCAGCCAGGTCCGCTCGATTGTTGTGGCCATGACGGCCAGCGAGGTGTATAGCGCGACGCTGGCGCCGACGTGGCCGCTGGGTAGCTCGACGTCGGTGGGGCCGGGTCCAGATGCGGAACGTCCGGGCGTGAGCGACCGATAGCGGCCGACACGGTGACGAAGATGGTCGCCTGCAGGCTGATGGCAATGGCCGGGATGACCGCGAACCACCAACGTCGCGTGCGCCACCACACCACCGCAACCACAACAATGCAGACCCCGATGATGATCTCGGTGTTGCCCACGTGTGACCAGGTGCCGTAACCGAGTCCCAGCGCTGGCTACGGGTGTCCTGAAGCGACCGGTTCAGGTCGCTCTCGGAGTGGTCCCACCCCTTGAAGGGCCCGGTGAGCAGCAGGCCGAAGCCGGCGATGGCCAACCACAGGACCATGCCCGGAGCAAGCGCACCACCAAGCAGGCCGCCTGGGCGTGATCGGTCAAGGTAAGCACGGTTGCTCCTGCTCTGTTGGAGTTCCTCCGGACCCTCCACTTTCTGACGGGCTGCGAACCATGTCAAACCGGGCAGCACGGCCGTCGGCGCGTCGCGGCTCAGCGGGCGGCGGCGTCCTTCAGGCACAACGTCGACCAGGGGCGCACCTCGAGCCGCTCGGCCGGGATCGGCTGGCCGCACCCGTCGCAGAACCCCCAGGTGCCGTCGTCCACCGTGTCCAGCGCCCGACGCACGTCGGCCAACGTTTCCTGCAGGCCGTCGTGGGCAGCCACCTGCGAGAGCCGCTCGACCACTGCGGCGGTGCCGTCACCCACCCGCTTCCCGAACGAGATCCCGCCCTGGTCCGGCTCAGGCGTCTCGAGCTGTGCGAGCTCGCCGAGCAGCTGGGACTCCTTGGCGTGCAACGCCTCGCGGACGGCGTCGAGATCTGGTGCGGCAGCGTTCCCGGTGGCGTTCATGACAGGCAGTGTGGCACCGCCGGCGCAGACCCGATGCCGCCCCGCGCCTCGATCGAGGAGGCTGGAGACAGCGCGCGAGCGACCCAGCGACGAAGGAGCACGATGACGGCCACCGCCAGCACCACGACGGTGACCCTGCTCGGGACCGGGATGGTGGGCGCCGCGATGGCGGCCACCCTAGCCCGAGCCGGGTTCGACCTGCGGGTGCGGAACCGCTCACGTGACCGCCCGGCGCCGCTGGCCGACGTCGGCGCGCAGGTCGTAACCAACCTGGGCCAGGCCGCTACTACGACACCGTGGCCGCGCTGCCGGGGTCGTGCAGGTGCAGACGGTGTTCCTGGGCGGGACGGTGGTGGCACTGGTGGCGGCTGTCGTCGCGTTGGTGCGCTGTACGGGCTCAGGCGGGCCAGGTCTCCTGGCGCCATGACGCGTCCCAGAACATCCACTCGTAGCGCGAGGCCGTCGCGAACGCCTGATGCATACGCTCGACCGTGCCCGGATCCGCTTGTGCCGCAGTGCGATCCAGGATCTGCTTGGCCTGTTCGGTCGACGCGGCGAACGCCGGGTCACCGTACGTCCCGATCCAGTCGGCATACGGGTGTCCAGTGAGGTCGCCCACACGGTCCTTGAGGCGACGACCCACATCCTCGTAGATCCAGAAGCAGGGCAGGATGCCCGCGGCCAGTGCCGGGTAGCGCTCCCGAGGATGGCGGAGACATGACCGGGGCATGACCGGGGCAGGACCGGGTCGCCGTAGGGTGACCTGCAGACCCCCGATGTATGGAGCTGATGGATCGTGACCCTCGCCGCACCAACGTTCGACCTGGTGGTTGCCGCAAACCGCCTCCCAGTCGACCGCGTGGTCGACGCCAGTGGCGGGGGCACCTGGCAGCGCAGCCCGGGTGGTCTGGTGACAGCCATGGAGTCGGTCATGCGCGGCCGCGACGCCGCCTGGGTGGGGTGGGCCGGCGAGCCCGGCCCGGCGCCCGAGCCGTTCCGCGAGGACGGAATCCACCTACATCCGGTGGGTCTGTCGCCCACCGAGATCCAGGAGTACTACGAGGGTTTCAGCAACGAGACACTCTGGCCGATCTACCACGACGTGATCGTCCCGGCGACCTTCCACCGCGCCTGGTGGAACACCTACCGGACGGTCAACCAGCGCTTCGCGAAGGCCGTCGCCGAGGTGGCTGCCCCGGGCGCGACCGTCTGGGTGCACGACTACCAGCTGCAGCTGGTTCCCGCGATGATCCGGGCGATCCGACCCGATGTGCGCATCGGCTGGTTCAACCACATACCCTTCCCGCCGGTCGAGCTCTTTGCGCAGCTGCCGTGGCGCCGGGCCCTGCTGGAGGGTCTGCTGGGCGCGGACTTCCTGGGCTTTCAACGCACCCCCGACGCCGAGAACTTCCTTCGCTGCTGTCGGCGGCTGCTGGGGATGGCGACCAAAGCCGACACGGTCACCTTCACGGCGCCCGGCTACGACCCCTCCGCGCAGCGGACGGTACGGGCCGCCGCGATACCGATCTCGGTGGACTTCCGCGGGCTCGACGAGCTGGCCCGCACACCCGAGGTGGTCGCCCGCGCGGCGGAGATCCGTGCCTCGCTCGGCGACCCGAAGATCCTCATGCTCGGCGTTGACCGGCTCGACTACACCAAGGGGATCCGGCACCGACTGAAGGCCTACGAGGAGCTGTTGCAGGACAAGGCGATCGCCCCACCCGAGGTGACGCTCATGCAGGTGGCCACACCGAGCCGCGAGTTCGTGGACGCCTACCGCCATCTGCGCGAGGAGGTCGAGGGCACCGTCGGGCGGATCAACGGAGAGTTCTCTGCGCTCGGCCAGCCCGCCATGCACTACCTGCACCACGCCTATCCCCGGACCGAGATGGCCGCGCTGTTCCTGGCCGCCGACGTCATGCTCGTGACCCCCTTGCGGGACGGCATGAACCTCATCGCCAAGGAGTACGTCAGCTGCCGGCACGACCTGGGCGGCGCGCTGGTCCTGTCCGAGTTCACCGGGGCGTGGGACGAGCTGCACCAGGCCTTCATCTGCAACCCGCACGACATCGAGGGCGTCACGCAGACGATCATGCGCGCGATCACCGCCCCCGAGGACGAGCGACGGCGCCGGATGAAGGCGCTGCGCAAGCGCGTCGCCGACCACGACGTGCATCGGTGGGCCTCCCGATATCTTGAGGCGCTCGCGTCGGCGCCGGTGAGGCCGCACCGGCCGACCCGCGCCAGCGACCAGGAGCGGCGAGGCGGCGAGCGGGCTGCAGGGCCAACCAGAGGGCGTCGGACAAGGCGTCGGAGCGGATGGGCCGGTGACTGAAGTGGGCGAGAACCTTCGTATCGCGGGCGCCACCTTCGCTGCCCGGCCGCGGGTGTTGGTCGCGGTCGGCTTCGACGGCACCCTCGCGCCCTTCGTCACCGGCCCACATCAGGGCAGGGCGGTGCCCGGTGGTCTCGAGGCCTTGCGGGGTGCGGCTGCACTTGGCGGGGTCACCGCGGCGGTCGTGTCGGGGCGCGATCTCGCGACGCTGGCGGCGCTGGGCTGACCGCACTGTGTGGCGAGCTCGAGGCGATCGGATCCCGTTACCCCGCAGTGCGACTGGAGCACAAGCCGTCCGCCGTCGTCCTCCACACCCCGGGCGTCGAGCCCTCGGTAGCCGCGGTAGCCGCGGCCGCCGCGGCCGCCGCGTACGAGGTGGGTGGACGGTATACGGGCGTGCACGTTCTGCCCGGCAAGGACGTCGTGGAGCTGACCGTGCTGAGGCAACAAGGGCAGCGCCTTGGTCGACCTGGCGCGACAGACCAGCTCGGACGCGACGCTCCACCTCGGGGACGACGTGACCGATGAGCGGGCCCTCGCCGCGCTCGACCCCGCGCAACCACAGCAGAGCAGGACGGAACCCTCCCCCGGGAGGCAACGAACCCATCCGGTCGCGCTGAGCTACTCCCCCACGCTCCGCGGTCCCCGACTCTGCTTCGCCGTGCGCCTGCTCACTCATGAGGTACCTCTCCCATTCCGCCTGCTTGCCTGCTACAAGCCTTTGCTGTCAGCGCTCCTCCGGCACGTGGGGTCATTCGCAGCCGATGCCGTCCCCATCACGGTCGAGCTTGCTGGCGTAACCAGGGTCACCACGGTAGATCGGGGCGGCACCAGCTGCACGAACCGCAGTGCAGTTGGCGTAGTAGATGGCACCAGCAGGCGGCGCAGGGGCGACGGGTGCGGGGACAGCGGCAGGTGCGGCCTGAGGTGCAGGTTGTGCTGCCCGTGGCACTGCCGCCTGGGTAGATGCCGAGCCCGGCCCCGGCAGCCCCATCGTCGGGCAGGTAGTGAGAACACGGACCAGGGCATCCCGCTCGACAGAGGTGACCCACAGGCCGTACTTGCCCTTCACCGCAACCTGTCGGGCAACGTAGGTGCAGCGGTAGGCCTTGTTCGGTGGCAGCCAGGTGGCGGCATCCCCGTCACCCTTGGACCTGTTGGTCGAGGAGTCCACTGCAAGCAGGTTCAGGGGGTCGTTGGCTAGTGCCAACCGTTTCCCAGCCGCCCATGTCGCGGCACCCTTCTGCCAGGCATCCGGGGGTGCGACCAGGTGGTCGATGTCCAGGCGACATCATCAACAGCATGAACGGTGTCCTCGCAGACAAGACGGCCCATGACACCGCTCGCCAGTTCGCCAAGTTCTACAACGCTAGGGACAAGGCCAACAAGTCCAAACAGGAGACGGACATCAAGACAGTCCAGTTCTACTGCAGCCTGCAGGGATCTGACCCCGGCACTTCGTCAACATACGATGGAAGTCAGCGGCTGCTCGGTCTCCGCAGCAACTCGTCGGCGACCACCTGGTGACGATGGGCGTCCTCGTCCAACACCGGTAGTTGACCATGGGCAAGGAAACCATCCAGATCGGTGGTCTCCCACGCCTGACGAGTCCACTCAAGCTCATCGCGGAGCTCAGGCAAGGTCATCCACTGCACCGGTCTTCTCCATGGCAAGGAGCCTGGCCGCTCAGCCGGTTTCGTCGGTGCCGGTCTGCCGCAGTTCGATCAGCCGGCCCTCAAGGTAGGACTTCTGCCGGGCGTGGTGGTCACGCTCGAAGGCTCGCATCTCTTCGATCTCCTTCTGCAGCAGACTGCGCTCTTGAAGCACCTCGGCCCTCTTCTGCTTGGCCTCCACGATGAGCGTGTCGTGCTCGGCCTGACCCGCCGAGAGAAGCTCTTCCTGCCTCGCCGTGGCTTCGCCAATGATCTGGTCATGGCGTGACTGGCCCTCGGTGATGAGGCGCTGGCGCGTGTCCTGGCCCTCGGCGACGTACTCCTCGTGCAACTTCTGTGCCAGAGCCAGCACCCCAGCCGCCGAGCCCAAATCTGTTGCGGCATCGCCGACTCCGGCGCTGTCTCGTCCTTCGTCCTTGGAAGCGGCGGGAACATCGTTCGCCATGAACGCCATATCTTCACCTCATTCGATTGGGTCGGGTGGCACCAACCATACGCATGGCCATGGGCACAACCCGGCATACATATTTAGAACGTCTGTCTTGTCTCGCTTATCGGGGTGACAGCGGGGCTGACCTGATCGTGATGTTCGCCGAGCTGGACAGTGGCCAACCCGTGTTCCGCTCGAGCGCGCCGCCCACGACGACATCGAGACCCGGGTAAGCTCTCTCACACAGATCGACGCAGCATCACCCCGATAAGCGAGACAAGACGTCTGTTCTGGGTATCCGCTTCATGCTTATCCGCTTAACTCCGCTAGAGCTGAGGCGTGGCTCGACCGGACTTCCCTCGCACGATCATCGAGTTCCAGCACCGCTTTCCCGATGAGGACGCGTGCCGGCAGTACCTGTTTAAGGCGCGGTGGCCGGAGGGATTCCGGTGCCCTCGTTGCGGGAGCGAGGCGGCAAGCGGCCTGCCACGGCGGGTGTTGTGGCAGTGCTCGGCCTGCCGTTATCAGGTCTCGGTGACCGCAGGCACGGTGCTTCACAGAACCCGTACGCCGCTGCATCTGTGGTTCTGGGCCGCCTACCTGGTGACCACAGCGACGCCGGAGATCTCGGCCCTGCAGCTGCAACGCCAGCTCGGGCTGAAGCGTTACGAGACGTCGTGGACGATGCTCCACAAATTGCGTCGCGCCATGGTCAATCCCGAGAGGGAGCCGCTCACCGGTGTTGTCGAGGTCGACGAGTGCTTCGTCGGCGGCCACGAGCCGGGGCTCAGGGGTGGCCGCCAGCAAGGCATCAAGGCACTGGTCATCGTGGCCGTTGAGGTCCGCGGCGCCGGCTCCGGTGAGGTCCGCGGCGCCGACTCCGGGCGAATCCGCATGCAGGTCATCGACGACGCCTCCGCCGACACGCTCTGCGACTTCGTGGCCGAGAGCATCGCCGCCGGGGCGACCGTGCGCACCGATGGCTGGTCGGGATACAAGCGGCTGGCTCGGCTTGGCTTCGACCACCAGCCCCGCAGCCAACGTGCGCATCATCTGCTCGGCGAGGACCCGGACGAGATCCTTCCCCGCGTCCATCGGGTGATAAGCCACCTCAAGACCTGGCTGCAGGGCACCCACCGCGGCGTCAGCGAGGAGCACCTGCAGGTCTACCTCGACG
>DASRVZ010000039.1:0-3032 GCA_035654835.1 Dermatophilaceae bacterium
GACGCCCGCCGAGAAGGTTGCTGTGGCCCAGGCGCGCGAGGAACAGCTCACCGCGTTGCAGGGCCGCCTCACCGAACACGTCCGCGCGATCACCGACGGACCTGCGTGGGCTGCCTGGTTGGGCGCGGCCGCCAAGTTCCATTCGTACAGTTTTCGCAACACGGTCTTGATCGCGATGCAGGCCCCGGACGCGACCAGGGTCGGGGGGTACAACACCTGGAAGGCCGTGGGAAGGCAGGTCTGCAAGGGTGAGAAGGGCATCGCGATCCTCGCGCCGGTGGTGCGCAAGGTCGAGGTCGACGTGACGGAGCAGGACACGTCCACACAGGCCGAGGGGCGAGCCAGGATCGTGGCCTTCACCCAGGCGTACGTGTTCGACATCTCCCAGACCCAGGGGGAGCCTTGGCCTGAACCGCCGAGGCCCACCCTCTTACAGGGCCAAGCTCCTGAGGGGTTGTGGGACCAGCTGGCGACTCAGGTCCGCGCCGCGGGTTACGAGCTCGAGCGCGGGCCTTGCGGGTCAGCCAACGGGATCACCAACTTCCAGACCCGAACAGTCACCGTCCGCGGCGACGTCGACGACCTCCAGGCCACTAAAACACTGCTGCACGAGCTCTCGCACGCCTTGCTCCACGATCCGTCGTTCTTCAAGGACGACCCCACCACCGCGCTCTGTCGAGGAGACGCGGAGGTCGAGGCGGAGTCGGTGGCGTACCTCTGCTCGGCCGCGCAGGGCATGAGCACCGACGACTACTCGTTTCCGTACATCGCCGGCTGGATTGGGCAACGTGACCCCACAGAGGTCCTGGCGGCCACCGGCCGCCGGGTGCTCGCCACAGCGCACACCATCCTCGACGGCGTGAACAGCACAGACATGGTCGCCACCTCGAGCGACCTGGCGCGGATCAGGGAACGCGCACAGGTCGGTGCCGAACGAGCCGCAGCGCTGCGCGAAACAGCTTTCACGCAGACCGGCACGGCCAGCGATGCCCAGCTGGACGAGCTGCGCTCACTCCTGACCGACGCGCAGGCCTTCTACGCCGGGCAGTACCCGGACACATGGGGTGCCCTGTACGTCGAGAGCCGCTTCGGCCTGGCCGTGGCCGTCGACGTTTCTTGGGGATTCGGCCGGGCCCCCAGTGGATGGACCGCCCTGAGCGACCACCTGCGAGGGCTGGGCTACGGCGACGAAGCACTGGAGGCATCCGGGGTGTGTCTGCGCACGCGTAGGGGCACACTGGTCGACCGGTTCCGCGACCGCCTCACCCTCCCAGTTCACGACCGGGGCGGGCAGGTCGTGTCCTTCGTTGGTCGCAAGAACCCCACCAACGAGGACGAGCGCGCACCCAAGTACCTCAACGGCGCCGGAAGCCCGCTGTTCTCCAAGGGCGAGCATCTGTTCGGGATCGCCGGCCCGGGCCTTGTCGGGCTCGACCGGGGTGCCCGCGCCGTACTCGTTGAGGGTCCGCTCGACGCGGTGGCCATCACCGCTGGCACTGGCGGCCGAGCTGTTGGTGTGGCCAGCCTGGGCACGGCACTGACCAACGTCCAGGCCGACCGGCTCACTGAGCTCTACGCCCGCTCCGGACAACAGATCACGGTGGCCACCGACCCCGACCGGGCCGGGCGCGCCGCCGCCGAGCGGGCCTACTTCGCCCTCGCCGGCCGCGGCCAGAATCCCAAGGCGGCCGCCCTGCCCGACGGCGTCGACCCAGCCCAGATGCTCACCGACCACGGTGAGCTCGCGGTCGTCGAGGCCGTCGAGGACGGCCCGGACCTGGCTCGGGCGGTCATCGACCATCGCCTTGCAGAGCGAGGGCGCGTCAATTTCGTTGAAGAACGCGTCTCGGCGGCGCGGCACGCCGCGCAGGTCCTGGCACCCTTGGGGCAGGACAAGTGGGAACATCACATCGCCCACATTGCGCAGCGGCTCGACGTGGCACCGACCACCGTGCACGAGATGGTCATTCAGGCCACGGTCGCCGGCGGTGATGTCCAGGGGCGACTGGTGGGGCATGCCCGGCTCGAGGACCTGCACCGCGGCCAGTTCGTGCCCCGTAATGCAGTGGAGATGGCCAGGGAAGGACTGAGCACTACCTTCGCCGTGCGGCGTCTCGCACCGGGTCCAGCAGCAGAGCCAGGGCAGGTGCTCTCGAGACCAACCGAGCCGCACGCTGTTGATCGCGGCCGCTGACTGCCCGGTTGCAAACTCGCGGCTGAATCGGTGTTTGGTGTCGCTGGGGATCTGGGCGACGAAGTTGGTGGGACGCAGGCTCGGCTGGCGCTGGGGTCGTTACTGTACTTCTTTGGGGCACGGGCCTCTTCGTCCCGAAGCCTCGTGGATGGTCGGATTCGCGCACGCATTTCTCGCTTGACGTGCTGAAAGGCTCCGGGTGCGTCCCTGTGAATCCACCATGATGCGAGCCGGTTGTCACTCAGTCCTCGGCGACGGTGGGGCGACCTTGAGGGCGCGGTGGGCATCTCGGCCGCAACATGCGCCGTCAGAGACTCGAACCCTGAATCCGACGCGGACCCGCGATCCACGCTCCTGTGGCCGGATCTGACGTCGCGGTGAATGACCTGTTTTGATCCTCGCTTGTTGCACACGGAGTGGACGAGACTGTACGGAACCGCGGCGACGCCGATTCGCGAGGTCCCGCTCGTCGGCGAACCTGGCCACAGGCACGGGAGGTTGGGGCCTGGCGGGATGTCATGCTTGTGCTGCGGTGTCCGAACCGTCAGTGCTGAGCATGACCTTGGTTGAGAACAGCGTGGACTCTCTGAACGAGTCGCTCGAAAAAGTTCGGCTTGCTGACTCCAATGATCGGGAGTGGAAGTTCGCGATCCTGCATGTGGTCCATTCCATCTTCCGGACCGAGCTGGATGGGCGCCGTGTGGTCCTCAATTGATTGATGCCGAGGGCCTGGACTAAATACGCCTTGCCTCGCTCTGGCGCTGTCTGGCGCTTGCACCAAGTCGAAAAGGGTCTGTGGCCCCCGCCGGCTTCGTCCTCGCCGGTCCGTCCCTCGAGT
>DASRVZ010000040.1:0-4496 GCA_035654835.1 Dermatophilaceae bacterium
CGGCGGATTCTGGCGGTCGACGCAACGCGAGAGGAATATTGAGCCTACTCGGACGCCGCGGATCGTGATACTGGTGTGGCTAATTCGCTCGATATCCACAACCCTGGCCGGCCGGCGAACAAGCACCAGACCCGGGAGTCACGGCGTCAGCTGCGCGAGTTGCTGTTGGCCTGGGAGGCGATCGGGGTGGCCGGGGCGCCGGAAGCCGCGGATGAGTACGACTGCATGTTGAGTCCGCTGATGCACCAGCTCCATGAGGGAGCTGACGAGGTCAAGATCCGCGACTGGTTAAGCCAAAACTGCCGGCTTCAGCGGCCGCCCTCCGGAGCGTGTTTCAGCGTAGAACCTCGCGGACGGCGTGCGATAACCGAGGGTTTTGCGGGGCCGCGTGTTCAGTTCGCGCATCACGGCTTGGACGTGTTCGACGGAATGAACGGACAGGTCGGTTCCCTTCGGAAAGTACTGGCGGGCCAGGCCGTTGAAGTTCTCGTTGGCTCCTCTCTGCCAAGGGCTCGAGCGTTCGGCGAAGTAGATCCTTATCCCGGTCGCAGCGCTGAGGTCCTGATGTCGCGCCATTTCGACGCCTTGGTCCCACGTCAGCGTTCTCTTCATGTGCGCGGGCAGGCCTGCGAACGCGGCGATGGCCGCGTTGTTCACGCTCTGGGCGGTGTGATCGATCGGCAGGTTCACGATGATCCCGTAGTGGGTGGTGCGTTCGCGCAGCGTCATCATCGCGGAGGCGGAACCGATCCCGACAATGAGGTCGCCTTCCCAATGCCCGGCTTGCTGTTTGGTTGCGACTTCTGGTGGGCGCTGGTCGATCATCGTCATGTTGCGCACCGTCGAGCCGTGCCCGCTTCGGGTCAGCCACCGAGACTTGCGGATCCGCCGACCGGTGCGCAGCTTGCGGCAGTAACGCTTGTCCAGGCCCTCACCGCCTGGCACGAGCAGCGCCCGGTAGATGGTCTCTGGACACACCCACAAGGACCGACTGGTGGGGTAAGTCAGCCGCAACCAGCCGCTGATCTCCTCTGGTGACCAGCACCGGTTGAGTTTGCGTTGTACGAGCTGACGCAGCTTCGGGTTGGCGACCAGCTTGTGCGCTTTGGGTCTGCGGCGACCCAGTTTTGCCACATGATTCGCACTTTGGGGCATGTAGCGGCCGCGGCCGTCGCGATGCCGGTCGAGTTCTCGTTTGATCGTTGAGGGACTGCGGCCGAGGTCGGCTGCGATTTGGCGCATCGAACAGCCCAACCGCAGGAGGTCAGCGATCTGGAGCCGCTCGCGCAGCGACAGGTACCGTCCCGAGGACGGGCCTTGCCGAGCATTCTGAGGAGTTTGCAGGCGCTGCCGTCTACGAATATTGGTACCAGTACGTCGATCCACACCGAGCAGCCTGCACGCCCGCGTGTTCGTCATGCCCTGGCGCATCAGCGCCCAGTACCGCTGCTCCCGCAATTCTGCCTTCGTGCGGTTGCGTGGCTGCAGGAGCCTTTCGACGTGACGGGCCGACTCGCGTCGGGCGTGGCGCTCAGCTGCCGCGAGCTCACTGCGGGCTTGCTCCAGGGCGCGCCGGCGTTCAGCTTCCCAGGCAGCCGCCCGGGCTGGACCGATCCGTAGCCGTCGTCTGACGGCCGCAGCGGGCGCGCCCCCATCACGCAGGATCAGGAAGCGTCGCTGCACCCATCGGTATGCAGTCGACCGCCCAACACCCGCCGCCCTACGCGCTGTCTCGCTGTCCTCGCCGCCCAGGAAACGCGACCAAAACTCGGCTTCAACATCAATGGGGACGGCCAGATGATGACGCACCGGAACTCCGATAGCCCGGTCACGATCCCACTCGACAACACGAGCGGAGAAGTAGCCCAGTTCGGCCTGGGCATCAGCCACGCTGACACCCAAGGCACGCGCGGCAAGGAAACGCTCCCGCAACCACCGGAAGCCGGTCTCCTTACCCACACCGGCCGCGCGGGCGGAAGGTTTGACACCACGCCCCTCAGCCATAGCGGCCAGAAACCGAACCCCAGCAGCAGAATCGGATTGCAGATACATCGTCGGACCACCTTCAAAGAAGGCGTTGCAACGACCGATCGAATCCGGGGAACGTCATACGGGACACGCCAAGTGGACCCGGTAGAACCTCGTTGTAGCTGTCCCTACACCGAGTCTGCAAGAAGTCCGGCTCGCGGTGCGTGGATGGCCGGCCCCAGCGTCTCTCGGCTGATGGGGGACCGCAGTCTTATCTCGATCCGCGAGCCCCTGTTGCGGACCGAGATGGCTGACCTCGGGGCCTCATCGTGTACCCGGCACTTGGTAGCCGGTTCAGAGCGAGATGGCCTCGCCTTGAAGGGCAGCCAGCCATGTACCAGCAACGCAAGGCCAACATCGGTGAGGTCCTCGCTGCCAATGCCTATGACGGACAATGCAATCCGTCCCATTCCAGCGACTCATCCAACGCTGTGGTCAGGTCAGTTGCGCTGGATTGGATGGGTCCCCGTGCCTTCAAGGCCCAGTATGGCGTTCAGCCGGGTGTCCACCGCGACTTCGGGAGGTGGTGGGGGCCACGACACGACCAACGCCTCTCCCACCATCGCGACACGCTGGACTCCCCGACGGGGCTGCTCTACGCCTACGACCTGACGTGGGACGGGTACGCGGTCTTGGCCACTGATATCCCCTGGGCCGCCATCGAAGCCATCATCAACAGTGCCCTGGCCAGCGATACGCGCATGTCGGCTGAGGCGATCGCGGGTCTGCTGGTCGATCACCTCGTGGTCCCGGCACAGCACCTGGAGACCTCCGCTGAGCGGGCCACCGGGGTCGAGCTGTGAAGCTCGCCGGCCGGGGACGCTTTGACGTTGAGGCAGTTCGAGCGGGTCACCCGATCGACGTCGTGGTGGCGGCAAGTGGTGTCGAACTAACGCAACGCGGGCGCGGGCTCGTGGGCTGTTGCCCGTTCCACGAAGACTCGACTGCCTCTTTGTCCGTTGGCGGTGTCGCTGACCGGTTCCATTGCTTCGGGTGCGGTGCGGGCGGTGACGTCATCGAATACGTCCACCGGTTCACCGGGCTTTCCTTCGTCGACGCCGTTCACGCCCTCGAGCGTGGCACCGCGTTCCACGGCGTGCCGTCGGCCGCGACCAAGCACGTTCAGCGGCTGGCTCGTGTCACCAATTTCACGACCACCCATGAGCGGGCGCACGCCATCAACCTTCTCGCGTGGGAGTTCTTCACGACCCCGGCCAACATCGGCGCCGCGCAGGCCTACCTGCGCGAGGCACGTGGCATCGACGCCGGGGCGTTGTGCGCGTCCCGGGGAGGGGAGCCGATCGTCGGCTACGCCACCACGGACTGGCGCGGGCTGACCCGGCATCTGCTCAGTCAGGGCGTCAGCGACAGCGAACTGCTCGACCTCGACCTCGCCCAGCCGTCCCGCAACGGCGAGCTGATCGACACCTACCGCGGCAGGCTGATCGTCCCAGTACAGCGGGACCGCGAACGCATCGACGGATTCATCGGCCGCGATACCACCGGGGACCCCAGGGCGCCCAAGTACCGCAACCCGACCAGGACCCCGGTCTTCGACAAGTCGAGAGCGCTCTACCGGCCAACCCAACACGGTCTTGACCGCGACGCGAACGTCGTGGTCGTCGAAGGCGCCATCGACGCCCTGGCCATCGCAGCGGCCGCGGCCCGCACCGGCGAGCTGCCGATGTTCGCGCCCGCCACCACAAGCGGGGTGACCGTCTCTGACGTGCAAGCACACGCTGTCCTGGCCCTGCACCCCAAGCCGCCCGTCATCGCCCTGGACGGCGACCGCGCCGGGCGGGAGGGCACCGACCGCTGGCTCCAGGCGCTCTCCATCGAACGCGGCCGCCCGGCTCTGGTGACTCGGCTGCCCGATGGGGTCGATCCAGCCGAATGGCTGCAACACCAAGGTGATTCGGGACTGCCGGCATTCGACCGTAGAGACGGCCTCGACGTCAACACAGATGTCAACGCCGACGCCCCCAGGCCTGCGTTGCCCGGCCGGGAGCTCGTCCGGATCTGCGTCGACCAACCCGGCGAACGAGCCCGTCACGTCCTGGACGTGCTCGTGCCGCTAGCGATGCGGCTTCCGGAGGGTGCCGCGCGCGAGCTCATCGACCAAGCCGAACACGAGATGACCGGTCGCGGATGGAACACACAGGGCGAGTTCGCCCGCGCAGCTCACGCCGCCGTCGACCACGCGCGACGCCAGGTCCTCACCGAGCAAAGCGAGCACATGTTGGCTGCCAGAGAAGGCCACTCGCAGTTATCCACAGAATCACCCAGCCCTGATGCGCACCAAGTCACCTGACCCACACCATCGCCCCCAGGGGCATTGCCCCGCAGACCGAACCACCCGACATACCGCTCCACCGACCGAAGGCGACGAAGTCATGACGGACCACCCCAGCCCCGCGACCTCAGAGTCAACCTGCCAGGACACGGTGGCGCAGGCCTGTGTCCACATC
>DASRVZ010000041.1:0-34324 GCA_035654835.1 Dermatophilaceae bacterium
GATGCCGGACTCCTCGATGATGTACAGCCAGTTCATTCCGTCGCAGTCCTCTTCCTGGACGGTGCCGGTCACCAGGATCGTGTACTTGTCGGAGAGCAGGGCGAGGTCCTTGGCGATCTTGGCGCCGTAGACGGCGGAGACAACCCCGCCGAGCTGGTCGGAGGCCCCGCGGCCACCGATGTTGACGTCGTCCTCGTAGCCGTCGAACGGGTCGAACGTCCAGTTCTCGATGTTGCCGACACCCACGGTGTCGATGTGGCCGTCGAACGCGATCAGGGTCTTGCCGGTGCCCATGTAGCCCAGGACGTTGCCGAGGGGGTCGATCTCGGCCTTGGTGTAGCCGAGCTTCTGCATCTCCTTCTGGATCAGCTTCGACTTCTCCTCTTCCTGGCAGCTCATGCCCTTGGCCTTGATGAGGGCCCGCAGGAACCGGGACATGTCGGCGCGGTAGCCCTCAGCTGCCTCCTTGACCTTGGCGAAATCGATCTGCGCTGTTGTTGTCATTGCATGCCTCCCGGGCATCGTGCGTTGTGAACAGGCGAAGTGGCGAATCGTGTCGCCGCAGTGTGGGTCGTTTCCGTGGGGTCGTTTGGCGAGTGGGCAGATGTCAGCGTTGCCAACGGGGCAGGTCGCGGTCCCACAGCTCGTGGAGCTTGGCAGCCGGGTCCTTGATCTTCTGCAGGAAGATCATCGCGGCGATGGCATAGGGCTTGTTGCTTGCCTGCTGGTAGAGCGGCACGCGGTAGCGGTCGAACACCGACCGGTCGACCTCGCCCTCTTCGCAGGACAGCCCGGTGATGTCGGCCGGCAGCGGGTGCATGTAGAGCGCTGTGCCGTCCTTGGTCTTGGCCATCATCGCCTCGGTGGTGGTCCAGTCCTTGTGCTCGGCGTTCTGCTGGAGGAGTCGCTGCTCCAGCGCCGTGATGCCGTCGAAGTCACCGTCTCCGTAGAGGTCGGTGCGCTCTTGCATGGCCTGGAACGGAGCCCAGCTCTTGGGGCACACGATGTCAGCCCCCTCGAAGGCCTCATCCATGGAGTGCGTCACGGCGAAGGAGCCACCGGACTGGGTGGCGTTCCTGGCGGCGACCTCACGGGTGCTGGCCATGACGTCGTACCCCTCGGGGTGGGCCAGCGTGACATCCATGCCGTAGCGGGTCATCAGGCCGATCATGCCCTGGGGCACGGAGAGCGGCTTGCCATAGCTCGGCGAGTACGCCCACGTCATCGCGAGCTTCTTGCCGCGCAGGTTCTCGAGCCCACCAAACGTGTGAATCAGGTGGAGGAGATCTGCGGTGGACTGGCTGGGGTGGTCGATGTCGCACTGGAGGCTGACCAGAGTGGGGCGCTGCTCCAGGACTCCGGCCTCGTGCCCCTCCTTGAGGTACTCGGCGAAGTCAGTCATGTACGTATGACCCTTGCCGATGTACATGTCGTCGCGGATCCCGATGACATCAGCCATGAAGGAGATCATGTTGGCGGTCTCCTTGACCGTCTCACCATGGGCCTGCTGGGACTTGCCCTCGTCGAAGTCCTGCACCTCGAGGCCCAGCAGGTTGCAGGCCGAGGCATAGGAGAACCGGGTGCGGGTCGAGTTGTCACGGAACAGCGAGATTCCGAGCCCGGAGTCGAATATCCGGGCGCTCTTGTTGTTCTCACGAAGCGCGCGCAAGGCATCGGCGACGGCCAGGACCGCCCGCATCTCATCCGCCGACTTGTCCCACGTCAGCAAGAAGTCGTCTTGGTACAGGCCGGCATAGTCGAGACCGCCCAATTTGTGCAGCTGCTCGTGGAAGTCCATGCGACCGTTCAGCTCCTCGCGTTGCGGGCACTCCATGACGAGCCCGGACGTCTTCACCATGTTCGAGGTGACGTACGTCAGCATAACACCATCTTTGCCTGGTGTTTCGATACTTCACCCAAAGTCACACCACCATGTAGGATTGTCTCATGAGCACCCCGAGGCCGCAGGCGAACGAGGACGCAGTTGCCATCCTGGCGAGCTCCCCATCCATGCTCGCGAAGATCGCCGGCTTCGTCCACGATGGCGAGGACGGTCCACAGGTGGAGTGGGCCAAGGTGGCCGACCTCGCGCATCAGAAGGTGCTTCCCCGTGGCGACCGCGCCTTCTTCGGGATCTGCGCCGAGATCGCCGGCTTCGTCACCAGCGGCGGCGATCGCGAGGAGACGTTCGGCGCCCGGTGGGACGCGCTCGACGGGCAGCACCAAGCGGTGGTCGCGAGCGTGCTCACGGCGTCCGCCCAGACGAAGAAGGCCGAAGAGCTTGCGGTGTACGAGCGGTTGGGCGTCGGCTCGCGCGACCCGGCGGAGGGCACGCGCGCCGTTCGAGTGCGGCTCGGTCCCGACATCCCGGCGGTCGCCAACGACGCTCTCGGGCGCGAACGCGTCGGGCTCCGCGATGGGCTGTCCACCCACGAGGTGTGGCTGAGGGGCCGCGGCGTGTGGCGGATGCAACCGGATCGCGTCCTCACCTCACAGCTGCTCATCATTGCCCACGCCGGCCTGGTCCGTATGGTGGGAACGATTGACGGGGTGACGATCCATGGCGATCGGGTGGCAATCATCGGCCGCCCCCTTCCCCACCACCCGCTGATCGGGCAGCCTGATCCTCTGAACAACACGAGCCAGAACCCCGTGGCCTATGGGGACCTGGACGAGCTGACCCGACCGGCCGACCACAACCCCGACGTATAGAGCTCGTGAAGGCAAACGCTCGTAGAGGCAAACGCTGTGGAGGCAATCGCCATGGAGGACCCGAAGCGCCGACTTGCTGACTGGTGCAATGCCGGGCACACCGTGGCGGTGGCGACCGTGTGCGACACCTGGCAGTCTGCGCCGCGAGTCCCTGGCTCGATCATGGTGCTCGGACCCGACGGCGAGGTGACGGGCAGCGTCTCCGGAGGGTGCGTCGAGGGTGCCGTCCACGAGAGCTGCGTGGACGCTCTCGCCACGGGTCGACCCAGGCTCGAGCACTACGGCGTCAGCGACGACGAGGCCCTCTCCGTTGGCCTGACGTGTGGTGGAGAGATCGATGTCTTCGTCGAACCCGTGTCACCCGAGTCCTACCCGGAGCTGGGCGAAGCGCTGAGCACCGAGCATCCACCGGTGGCGGTGGCCACGGTGATCGCCCACGAGCTCCCGGCCCGGGTGGGGCGCCACCTCGTCATCCATGAGTCCAACGTCCTTGGATCCCTTGGCTCCGAAGCCCTCGACGAGGCCGTCGTCCGCGAGGCCCGGGCTCGCGCAGGCGACGGCAGGAGCACGGTGGTTGCCTACCAGCGCGATGAGATCGCCGGCGAGCCGGCCGTACGCGTCTTCCTCTCCATACCGGCCATCCCCGCCAGGCTCCTCGTCTTCGGCGCCACCGACCTCACGGCCGCAGTTGCCTCCCTGGGCACCTTCGCCGGCTACCACGTGACGGTCTGCGACGCCCGCCCGATCTTCGCAACACCGGGACGGTTCCACGACGCGGCCGAGGTCATCAACGAGTGGCCGCACCGCTACCTTGCGCGGGAGGTGGCAGAGGGGCGGATCGATGAACGAACCGTGCTCGCCGTGCTGACCCACGACCCGAAGTTCGACATCCCCTTGTTGCAGGTGGCCCTGGGCATGCCCGTCGGATACGTCGGCCTGCTCGGTTCACGCCGCACGTGCGCGGACCGCCTGCGACGACTCGTCGACGCGGGAGTCCCTCAGGAGCAGCTCGACCGGTTGCGCGCGCCGATCGGGCTCGACCTCGGCGGACGCTCCGTGCAGGAGATGGCCATCAGCATCCTCGCGGAGATCGTCGCCGCACGCTCCGGCGGCACGGGTGCTCCCTTGTCGTCCGTGACGAGTCGTATCCACCCCTAGCGCTGCAACGGACGAGTGAACGGCCGCAACGGATGAGTGCACGACCGGGTGGCGAACGTCGGTCAGCGACGAACTCCGGTCAGCAGCAGGCCGACCCGTTCGTGGTCACCGATCGCACCCTGATCGCGTAGGGCCAGCAGCCCGGCGAGCCCGGACGACCCGGTCGGATCGACGTCGATCTGCGTGGCATCGACGGCAAGCGTGTTCGCCCGCGCCAGCAGGTCCTCGCTCACCACCACCGGGCCTCCACCCGAGACCAGCATCCCCTCGACGACCGCCAACCAGTCGTACGTCTCGTCGTCGAGGATCCCGTGGGCGATGCTTCGAGGCTCGTCTTCCCACGGCCACATGAACTCTGAGCGGTGGGTGGCAGCGTACGAGAGCGCAGCCCCCACCTCCGGCAACCCGGCGCCGGCCGGCAAGCGTGCGGCGACGAGCTCGAACGCGCGCTGCAGCGGCCAGGCCCCCATGGTCTGCACCGCGTGATAGCGCGGAACCCGAGCGAGCGACCCCAGGAGCGCGGCCTCGCCGAGCGCCTCGATGCAGGCGCTCGCCAGGGCGCCACCACCCACCTGGATGATGAGCCGGTCGAGTGGCGACCCGCCCGCCAGGGCCTCCGCCATCTCGTAGCCGAGCGTGAACCCGCTCTCGATCGCGAGTCCGTTCTCGTTGCCCTGACAGGTGAACGGAAGGGCGCCTTCGGCGAGCGCACGCCGCAGTCGGTGGTATGTCGGGTCGCCCGGGAGTCCCGGCTCGCGGGGGCACACAGTCACCCGCGCGTCGAGATCCTCCAGCCGGGCGACCACGACGGGGTCGGCGTCGACCGGGACGAAGACGTCGAGCACACGATGGCCGGCAGCCGCGACGACGGCCGCGGCGAGGGCAGCGTTCCCGCAGCTGGCGATGGCGAGGTGCGGCCGGTGGTCCGGGTCGGTGCGACCCAGCCGCTCGACCACCTCGAGGTGCACCAGCAGCCCGAACAGATGGCGGGCCTTGTGTGAGCCGGACACGTTGCCGGTCTCATCCTTGACCCACACCCCGCCGTCCTCCGCGAAACCCAGTCGCTCGCTGAGGACGTCCGCGCGGCCGAACGGCGTGGAGCGAAAGCCGTGGCCGTCGACCTTCGCGACCTGGTCGTCGAGGCGCGCGACGAGGTCGCAGTACTCCGCGTCCTCCATGCCGCCGGCGCAAGCCACATGGTGGGAATGGAACAGGCGACGGTAGCGGATGTAGGGATTGGGGTCGCCCTGCTCCCCTCCGGTCGTCGGGAACTGGACTGCAGACACGTCCAGGATCCGGCGCAGGACGTGATCGGCGTCGTCGCCGGCGTCGGCACCTGGACAGCGGAAGGGATAAGGATCGTCCGGCTCGGGCGACGCGCCGCATCCCGCGCACACGAGTGCGCTGCGCAGGGTGCGGGGCGAGATGCTCACACGGCCTCCAGCGCTCCCGTCCGCTCGTTGAACTCATCGATCATCCGGTCCCAGTCGGTCACGATCGAGGGCAGTGCGGCCCAGAACCGGGGGTCCTTGCGGATCCGGAACTCCTCGAGCGACATCCCCTGCTGTTCGACCCAGGTGAAGTAGCCGAGGTTGAAGATGCGCTCCCGGTCCTGGTGGCTGAGCTCGAGCAGGTGGTCGGTCGTCGCGCCGAGCAGGTGCTCGCCGAAGGCCTCGCCGGCGGCCACCTCGTCGAACCCGCCGGCGAAGTACTTGTCCATCGCCAGGTCGCGTTCGCTGCCGTACATCGCCGCACCGTCGGTCGCCACGGTGACGATCACGTCGTCGGGGCCCAGATCGTAGTACTTGGCGGTCTTGATGGCCGCGAGCACGTTGGCGGTGCTCGACAGGCCCATCGACTGCAGGGCGTCCATCGTCTCGCGCGGCACACTCTGCCGCCCGCCGAGGTACGTGCGGCCGACGTCGCTGTTGAACAGGACGCCCAGACGGTCGGTCGCGCGGTCGGAAACCGCAAGCACCATGTCGGTCGCCATCACGTTGTGGATGAACGGGATGTGCTTGTCGCCGATCCCCTGGATGTTGTGCTCGCCGAACCCGTTGCGGAGCATCGTCGCGCACTCCAGTGCCTCGACCGCCACCGTGAGGGAACCGGCGTGCTCCTTCAGATAGTCGCCGGCGGCGATGGTCCCGGCCGAACCGGTCGCCGAGACGAACGCCCGCAGCCGAAGACCCGGTTCCTCCTCGAGCATGGCGTTGTAGACGTTCAACAGCGCCGACCCGGTGGCGAGGTAATGGGAGATGTAGTTCCCGAACTCCGCGAACTGGTTGAAGATCACGTTCTCCGGGTCCTTGGCGAGGTCCTTGCACTCGTCGTAGATCTCTTTGACGTTGCTCTCGGTGCCTGGCGTCCGGATGATGTCGGACGGATCGGCGACCCAGTCCTCCAGCCAGGCGAAGCGCTCGCGGCTCATGCCCTCGGGCAGCACGGCCACGCCACGGCAGTTCATGATCCGGGAGATCGCAACCCCACCCCTGCAGTAGTTGCCGGTGGACGGCCAGATCGCGCGGTGGCGCGTCGGGTCGAACTGCCCGGTGATGATCCGTGGCACCAGGCATCCGTAGGCGGCGAGCACCTTGTGCGCGCCGATCATCGGAAACCTGTTGCCAAAGGCCACGACGATGCGCGCATCGACGCCTGTGAGCGACTTCGGGAGCACGACGTGCGCAGGGACCTTCGCGAAGCCTCGGCGAGAGTCGTCGTTGTACCAGTTGACCCGGAACAGGTTCAGGGGGTGCGCATCGTCCGGTCCGACCCCGGCCAGCGCCTCACGAACCTTCGCTGGGATCAGAGAGGGGTCGGCGAGCTGCGAGAACGTGGGGAGCGCGATGCGAGCCTCACGAAACCGGGCAACCGTGTTGTCGTAGACGGACTCGTCGACGATGTCGCGCTCAAGCCCAAGTGCCTGCATGGGGGACTCCTTCGTGTCGGCTACTGCACCAGCGTTGGGCGACACCGTTGGGCGACACCGCCGTCCCGAACCTATCCCGCCATCGCAATGTCCGTCGTGGCGGCCACCGCGAGCGCCGGGCAGCGTGGAGCCTGTCGGAGTTGGGCTGCGCAGCGGGGCCAACGCCGCGAAACCAGGCCGGACCCGGATCAGCTGTCAGTACCGATGATCTCCGCCGATGATCTCCCGGTAGGCGACCGGGTCGGTGATGCCTTCGGTGGCGAAGACGATGACGTCGTCCTGAGGGCCGAGACCGAGACCCTCGGCATGCGCGAGCAGGCCGGCCAGTCCGGCAGCGCCGCTCTCACCGGCTTCGATCCCGTCGTCGTGCAGGAGCCGCATGGCATCGCGTGCGTCGTCATCGTTGACGGTGACGAAGACGTCATACCCGTGAAGGACGTCATCCCACGCGACGATCGACGGGGTGCCACAGTTCAGGCCGGCCATGATCGAGTCCTGCGGCTCGGAGATCGTCGTGATCTTGCCCGCCTCCACGCTGGTGACGATGCAGTCGGCCCTGGTCGGCTCGACCCCGACGAGCAGCCGTGCCGGACGCGAGGCGAACTGGCGCGTCACCGCGGCAGCGAAGGCCCCGACCCCCATCTGGGTGGCCACGACGGTCGGCTCGGCGACGTGCCCGGCCTCGATCTCGTCAACGATCTCCTTGAGCATCGTGGAGTAGCCGTCGATCACCCAGCTGGGGGTGTCGGTGTAGCCCTCCCAGGACGTGTCCGAGATGACGACGTGCTTGTCGTCGCTCAGCGTCGCGCTCGCGGCGCTCACCGCGATCGCCTGGTCGTACCCGCCGCTCACGACTCGCACCTCGGCTCCCTCGCCGGCGATCGCCTCGATCCGGCTCGCGGCCGTCCCGGCAGGAACGACGATGATCGCGCCCAGGCCGAGGAGCTTAGCCATCCGGGCCACCGCCCGGCCGTGGTTGCCGTCGGTCGCCGCCACCAGGGTGAGGTCGGGCCCGTGAGCCGCCACGGCCTCGCGCAACCCGTCGAGGGTCGGCTGGTCGCCGACAGGCTGACCAAGATGCGCCATGACCGTGCGGTAGGTCGCCCACGACGCCCCGAGGATCTTGAAGGAGGGCATGCCCAGACGATGCGACTCGTCCTTGACCAGAACCGAGCGGACACCGAGACGCTGTGCCGCCTTCGGTGCCGGCCGCAGGGGGGTGGGCGCAGAGTCCGGCAGCGACGGGTGGAAGGCAGGGTCAGCGATCCCCGCCTTGGAGACGCTCGCGCGATCGACAAGGGCATTCCGGGTAAGGCGTGGACTACTCATTCACTTCAGCCAATCGTCGACTCGGCTTCCAACAGGTTTCCAACGCGTCAGCTGTTCGTGGCGCGGGACTGGCGATAGCAGGTGTCCTCCAGGGGCAAGCTGTATCGCCGCTTCCCGTCGCGGTGGTAGTACGCCTGGGCACACGCCGGAGCGGTCGGGATCAAGCAGATCTCGCCAATTCCCTTGGCCCCGTAGGCAAAGGGGACGAGCCCGGGTGACGTGACGAACCGGACCTCGATCTCCGGGGTCTTGTTCGACCGGAACAGCCCGAGCTGGCCGAAGCGGGTCTTCGGGTAGCCGCCCTCGACGATGAACTCCTCCGTGAGCGCGTAGCCGAGGCCCATCACCACACCGC
Organism: Dermatophilaceae bacterium; assembly: GCA_035654835.1. Classification (GTDB taxonomy): domain Bacteria; phylum Actinomycetota; class Actinomycetes; order Actinomycetales; family Dermatophilaceae; genus UBA4719. Next base: position 8,484 of record DASRVZ010000041.1, read on the forward strand.
CCTCGATCTGGCCCTCGGCAGCCTGCGGGTTGACGACGGTGCCCACGTCGTAGGCCGCGAAGACCTTGTCGACCTCGCCCTTGCCGTCCAGGACCACGAGCTGCGCGCCATAGCTGTAGGCCACGTGGCTGACCGGATTCGGCTTGTTGCTGCCCATCGGGTCGGTCGCAGGTGAGAACTCGCCGAAGAACTCCCTGCCCTCCAGCCGGTCAAGGCTGTCGACCTTGGCGAGCGCGTCGCGCAGCTGCACGGCGGCAAGCCGGACCGCCTCACCGGTGAAGAGCGTCTGCCGGGAGCCGGTCGAGGTCCCGGAGTCAGGAGTGCGCGCGGTATCGGGCAGCTCGAAGACGATCCGGTCAGGGGGGATGTCGACCGTCTCGCTGAGCATGTGCTCGGCGACGGTGCCGATGCCCTGCCCCATGCAGGATGCGGAGGTGCGGATGTGGACCCTCCCGTCCTCGACGGACAGCATGCACCGTCCGGTGTCGACGAGGCCGACCCCGAGGCCCGTGTTCTTGATCCCGACGGCGAGGCCGGCCCCGGGGTGCATGTAGAAGTCGCTCTTCAGGGAATCCAGGCACTCGGCGATGCCCACCGCGTCGTCGACGATCTGGCCGTTCGGCAGCTCGTCACCGGGGCGGACCACGTTGAGGTAGCGGAACTCCCACGGGTCAAGGCCGCACATCTCGGCGAGCTCGTTGACGCACCCTTCCATGGCGAACGTGCTCTGGGGGACGCCGAATCCGCGGAACGCGCCGGAGACAGGGTTGTTCGTGTACATCGCCAGGCCCAGGATGTCGACGCTCTGGAAGTTGTACGGTCCGCCCGCGTGGGTGCAGGCGCGCTGGAGGACAGGCCCTCCCAGGGAGGCGTATGCCCCGGTGTCGGCGATGAGGATGGCACGCAGGGCGGTGAGGCGCCCGTCCTCGTCGCAGCCGACGGTGAACTCCATGTCCATCGGGTGCCGTTTGACGTGGTAGTCGATGCTCTCCTGACGGGAGAACTTCACCTTCACCGGCTTCTTGGTGTGCCAGGCCATCAGCGCCGCGTGGTGCTGCACCGACATGTCCTCCTTGCCACCGAACCCGCCGCCGACCAGGGTCGCGGTGGAACGCACCTTCTCGGGTGGCAGCTTGAGCATCCGCGAGACCTCGCGCTGCTCGTCGTAGACCGACTGGGAGCTGGTGTAGAGCCTCAGCCCGTCCTCGACCGGCTCCGCGACCGCGCACTCGGGTTCGAGGAAGGCGTGTTCCTGCCACGGGACGGTGAACTTGCGGGTCACCACGTGGGTCGACCCGGCGAGGGCGCCACTGACATCACCGCGGCTGAGGTGCTCGAGGGCGCAGACATTCCCCCGCTCGTGCAGGAGCGGCGCGTCCCCTCGCAGGGCGTCCTGGGGCGTTGTCACAGGTACGAGCTCGGTGTAGTCCACCTCGATCAGGGCGAGGATCTCGTCGAGCTTGTTCTCGTCAGCCGTCGCCACCAGGGCGAGGGCGTCACCCACGTAGCGCGTGGTGTCGCCGACGCGGATCATCACGTCCCAGTCGTCGACGATGTGGCCGATCTTGTTCTCCGGGACATCCTGCGCCGTGAGGACGGCGATGCAGCCCGGGTGGGCTTTGGCCTTGCTCGTGTCGATCGCGTTGACCAGGGCGCGCGGATATTTCGAGCGAAGCGCCTTGGCGTGGATCATTCCGTCAAGACGGATGTCGTCGGCGAAGAGCCCCGTGCCGAGGGTCTTCTCGGCCGCGTCCGGCCGGTGCGCCCGGTCGGTCATCCGGATGCGCGCGTTCGAGCCGGTGATCTCCTGGTCGTCCCGGAGCATCTGCCCGGCCGACAGGATCGCGTCCTCGACCTTCTTGTATCCGGTGCAGCGACAGACATCCAGGCGGATGCCCTTGGCAACGTCGTCACGTGTGGCGTCGGGGTTCTTGTCCAGAAGGGCCTTGCCGGCCATGACCATGCCCGGGATGCAGAAACCGCACTGCACTGCTCCCGTCTCGCCGAACGCCTCGACGTACACATCCTTCTCGCGCTCGCTGAGTCCCTCGGTGGTGATGATCTCCTGGTTCTCGAAGGTGGACGTCTTGCGCGAGCAGGACTTCACCAGCTTGCCGTTGGCGATGACGACGCACGTCCCGCACGTCGCGTCGTCGCAGCCCTCCTTGACCGACAGCATCCCGATCTCGTCGCGCAGGACCGAGAGCAGTGGCTTCTCGTCCGATACCGAGTAGTCCTGGCCATTGACGCTGATCTCCATGACGGCGCTGCTCCCTTGCTATCTGATGTCGCTGTCGGGTGGGCCGCAGGCCACGAACTCTCCGGGGGCCAGATCGTCCGCGAGCGCCCCGTCGCGAACGACGTGGTGGCCGCGGAGGAAGACGTCACGCACCCGGCCCTGGATCTGTCGGCCCTCGTATGGCGTGTGGTCCACGTTGTCATGGAGCTGGTCATGACTGACGGTCCAGCGCGGTCGGGGGTCGTAGACGACGATGTCGGCGTCACTGCCGGGCAGCAACGTCCCTTTACGGGGGTAGAGCCCGAAGTGCCGTGCCGCGTTCTCGGCGGTGACGGCAACGAAGCGCTCCGCCGACATCCGCTTCGCCGCCACGCCGTAGGTGTAGAGGAGCGCGAGCCTGAGCTCGATTCCGGGCGCGCCGTTGGGGATCCCGGTGAAGTCCGTCGCCTTGTCCTTCTGTCCGTGCAGGTTGAACGAGCAGTGGTCCGTGCCGACGAACTGGATGTCCCCGTCAGCGAGCCCGGCCCAGAGTGCGTCGAGATTCTCCGGCGCGCGAAGGGGTGGGCTCATGACGTACTGCCTGACCTCAAGCTCGTCGTTGCCGTCGCTCTCTGGAGCTCCGTAGAGGCTGTCGTCGAGCAGCAGGTACTGGGGACAGGTCTCGGCGACCACCTTGCTGCCCCGCTGGCGGGCCCGACGCACTTCCTCGATGGTCTCCCCGGCGCTGAGGTGGACGATGTAGTGCTGGGCGTCGAGCAGCTCGGCGATCATGCTCAGCCGACCGAGGGCCTCCCGCTCGAGAGCCGGCGGTCTGGTCCGCTGGTGGTAGAAAGCGCCCGCGTGGCCACGATCCAGCTCCTCGCGGACGAGTGCATCGGTCACCAACCCATTCTCGCAGTGGAAGCCGATGGTGGCACCCGCACGAGAGCTTGCCGAGAGGGCCGCGTAGATCTCGTCGTCGTCGACCATCATCGAGTCCCGATAGGCCATGTACATCTTGAACGAGGTGACCCCGGCCGTGACGACCTCAGCCATCTCGTCGGCGAACTCCGGGCGCCACTGCGTCATCGCCAGGTGGAAGCCGTAGTCCGTGACGGCCTTCCCCCGGGCTTTCTCGTGCCACCTCCGGACGCCGTCCATGAGGCTTTCGCCGTGGAACTGGGTCGCGAAGTCCAGGACCGTCGTGGTTCCACCGGCGAGGGCCGACCGCGTGCCGGTGGCGAAGTCATCGGCCGTGACCGTCCCCATCGCCTCAAGGTCGAGATGACTGTGCGTCTCGATTCCGCCGGGCAGGACGAGACACCCGCTGCAGTCAACGACCGCTTCACCCGGCCGAGGCATCAGGTCACCGATCTCGACGATGCGCCCGTCAGTGAGCCGCACGGCGGCGAGCCGTGATTGCGTCGCAGTGGTGACCATCCCACCGCTGAGAAGAACCGAACCGCTGAGTTGAACCGAACCGCTGTGAAGAACCGACATGAGTCCGCCCCGCCCTACATCTGCGCCCAGATGCGGGGCGCCCGCTGCGTCGACCGCGCGAAGATGGCCGCCTCGTCCACGGTGAGGATGACGCGGTCGCGCATCACCCACGCCCCGTTCACCATCGTGTCGTTGACCTGGGAACCGCTCATCCCGAACAGGACGTGGCCGCCCGCAGACTCGGCGCTCAGTGGCGTGAAGGGACGGTAGTCCACGGCGATCAGGTCGGCGTACGCCCCGGCCTTCAGGACCCCAAGGTCCTTGCGGAAGTGCTGCCCGCAGATCTTCGGGTTGTTGACGAAGGCCAGCTGCAGCGCCTGCCCGAACCCCACGGTCGGGTCGGCGAGGTGGTCGCTCTGCAGGATCTTGGCGACCTGGGCGGAGGCCAAGATGTCGGCGGTGTAGGCGTCAGTGCCCAGGCCGACCCGCAGGCCGCGGGCGAGCATGTCGACGACGGGTGCGACCCCGACCGCGTTGCCCATGTTGGAGTGCGGGTTGTGGACAACGGTCGTATCCGTGGCCTTGAGGAGCGCGAGCTCGTCGGGGTCGGCGTGGATGCAGTGCGCCGCGATCGTCTCGGGCCCGAGGATCCCGTGGTCGTCGAAGCGCTGGACGATGCGCTTGCCGTATCTCGCCACCGAGTCCGGCTCGTCGTTCGCGCCTTCGGCGACGTGGACGTGGAAGCCGCCGGGGATGCCTTCCTTCGCCGCGCAGGCGGCATCCAGGCTCTCCTCGGAGAGGGTGAAGCCGGCGTGCAGCCCGAACAGGCCCTTGACCATGTCCTGCTCGCCGGTGTTCACCTTCTTCATGAACGAGGCGTTCTCCTCGATGGCAGCGGCAAGGACACCGGCGCCGTCCCGGTCCGAGGTCTCGTAACACAGGCTGGTGCGGATGCCGATGCTTCCGGCGGCGTCCGCCATGGTCTGCAGCGACCCTGAGACGGCGTGGGGGCTGGAGTGGTGGTCGAAGACCGTTGTCACACCGTTGCGGATGGACTCGATGAACGTCGTGCCGGCGTTCAGCACCACGTCCTCCAGGGTGAGCAGCCGGTCCAGCCGCCACCAGAGGTTCTCGAGGATCTCGCTGAAGTCACGGGTCGGCTGGTGGACCGCCATCCCGCGCGCGTAGGCGCTGTACGCATGGGTATGGGCGTTGATCAGGCCCGCCATGATGACCCGGCCACCGACGTCGATCGTCTCCTGGCCCGGGTGGGTGGCCCGGATCGTGGCCGCGGGACCCACGGCCACGATGCTGTCGCCCTGGACGACGACGGCCCCGTCAGGGACGAAGGGGTTCGCCGGATCGTTGGTGATGACCGGTCCGTTGCTGATGATCATGACTGGGCTCCCACGGGTGCGCCGAACATGAACGCGTAGTCCTTCTCGATTGCGGCCAGCACCGTGCTCATCCCTTCGGGGAGATCCACCTGACCAGCCCTGTGCTCACGAACCGAGCCGTCCGGCATACGGGTGAGGTATGTGCCTGCGGTGAGCGGGAGGAACCCCGCATTCGTGGAGTCGTCGAAGCCTTCTCGGGTCCAGAAGATCGTGATCTTGTCCTTGTACGGCAGGCCCGCGTGCGGGCAGAACGTGCCACAGTTGCCGCACTCGTTGCAGAGCCCGTCGAGGTGGACGATCTGGCGCGGGTCGGCGAACCCGGGCACTGTGATCGCCAGGTTGGCCCGGTTGGGGCACACCTCGGTGCACACCTCGCAGATGACGTCGCAGGTCAGGCAGCGGTCGCCCTCGGCCTTCCCGTTGATCGCCGCGATCAGCAACCCTCGCCGTGAGTGCACCTCGTGCTGGTCCCGCTCGACCTTCGCCGGCCTCGTGTCGTAGTCGACGGAGAGGTCTTCCTTGGCCAGGATCGCCCGGACGGCGGTCTTCGCGTCCGCCACGGCGTGCACGATGGTGCTGGGACCGAGGCGCCCGTCACCGATGACGTAGACGTCGTCGATCGAGCTCTGGAAGCTCGCGCCGACCTCGGCCAGCCCGCGAGCGTTCTGCGCCAGTCCATTCCTCGCGTAGGGGCCGGTCTCGACCGTTGCGCCCGTCGCGCCGATCACCGTGTCGAAGGGCAGGTCCACGAAGGTGCCGAGCCCGACCACCGAGCGCCTACCGCTGGCGTCCTCGTCGCTGAGCGTCATCTCCTCGCAGTGCAAGGTGGTGCCGTCGTACGAGATGGGGGCGAGCAGCTCGTGCATGGTGAGCCCCTCGGCGCGGACGAGGTTGACCTCGTGCTGCGTCGCCGGCATGTGGGGCTCCGTGCGACGGTAGACGATGACCGCCTCCTCGACCCCCTCGGTTCGCTGCGCTGTGCGGACGCAGTCCATGGCGACGTCGCCGGCGCCAATCACGGCAACCCGCTTGCCGACTGTGGCCCCGCCCTCGTTGTTGGCCTGCCAGAGGAAGTCGAGGGCGTCAAGAATGTTGTCGTGGCCCTCACGGACCGGGCTCGGGCTCTTGCCCCACGAGCCGGTGGCGATGATGACGTGGGCGAAGGTCTTCTTCAGCTCGTCGACGGAGTATTCCGGGTCGCAGCTGAAGTGGAACCGGACCCCGAGGTGGACGGCGAGCTGGTAGTCGCGTTCGATCTGCTCACGGGTGATCCGGAAGCCCGGGATGATGTACTTGACGATCCCGTATGGCCCCTCGAGCTTCTCGAACACGTCGACATCCATGCCGTTGCGGCGCAGGAACATCGCCGCGGCTATGCCGGCCGGACCGGCACCGATGATGGCCGCCTTCCGGTCGGTGAGCAGCGCGGGCGGCGCGGTTGCCTCGATGAAGGCATCCTGGGCGCCGTCGGCGGCAGCGAGCTTCACGGCGCGCATGTCGATGGCCTGATCGATGTCCAGGCGCGTGCAGAGATCCCGGCACGGCTCCGAGCACAGCACACCGAGGATCGTCGGCGCCGTGTTGTCGAAGGCGATCACGTCGAACGCCTTGGTGAGCTCGCCCGCCGCGGTGAGCTTGAGGTACTCGGGGATGCGCTGCTGGATCGGGCAGCCGCCGTCCTCACATGGGGCCTTGTAGCAGTCCGTCAGCGGGAGAGGGGAGTCCGTCTTGCGCGAGTGAATCTTCTCGCGGTACCGCTTGTGGTAGCGCTCGTCAGAGAGAACGTCGTCGACCAGCGCCGCGAGCCGGTCGACGTCGATGCCGTGGTAGTCCGTCATGACCTCTGCGGCGATGCTCGACAGCTGACGGAGCCGGGTCACCCCGCCCGGTTTGAGGATGGTCGTTGCGACGGTGACCGGCTGGATGCCGGTGGAGAGGATCTCCTTGACGTTGAAGGCATCGACCCCGCCGGAGAAGGAGATCGGCAGGCCGCCATCGAGCTCGCGGGAAAGCGCGAGGGCGAGGGCCAGCGACAGAGGCAGCAGGGAGCGACCCGACATGTACATCTCTGAGGACGGCAGCTCACCGCGGTTCACGTCGACGGGGAAGGTGTTCGTGAGCTTGATGCCGAACGACAGACCACGTTCCCCCGCAACTGCCGTGAGGCGACGGAACATCACGATCGCGTCCGCGTACTGGAGATCCTCGGTGAAGTGGTGCTCGTCGAAGGAGACGTAGTCATAGCCGAGTCCGTCGAGGCAGTCCCGGGCGTACTGGTATCCGAGCAAGGTCGGGTTGCACTTCACGAACGTACAAAGGTGCTTATTCGTGAGCAGGTGCATGGCGATTCGCTCGATCTCGTCAGCCGGACACCCGTGCATGGTCGACAGAGTGACTGACCTGCTCACCTGAGGACTCAGGTCGTCGAGGTCTTCACGCGTAAAGTGGGAGAGCTCTCCAAGATGCGCCTCGATCCAGGCCCGGCACTCCCGGAAGATTGGGGTGTTCGAGGCGTCAACCATCGCGTCGATGAAGGAGTTGACCTTGTGACCCTTGATCCCCTCGAGGTCATAGCCGACGCTGATGTTGAACCCCACCTCGTCGACCGTGCCGAGCCCCAGCTCCTTGCCCAGCACCGCGATCGCGAAGTACGCCTTGAGGTACTCGTCGTACGCCTCAGCAACGGTGAGCTCGGTGGACCACTCGCAGTTGTAGCCCTCGTCCTCGGCATTGATGCACGGCTTGGCGACAGCCTTGCGCATGTCCTCGCCGTCTATCGTCTGGACGGTCTTCAGCTCCATGAACCGGGCGCCCGTCAGGTAGGCGACGAGGATGTTGCTGGCCAGCTGGGTCTGTGGCCCTGCCGCAGGGCCCACGGGCGATGCCAGCCGGTCGCCGAAGGAGTCCGTGACGAGACGACCGGGCTCGGGGTGCCAGAACTGGTTCCCCTTCACTCCGAGGATCGAACCGTCCAGTCGAAGCTCTTCCAGTGCCCAGCTCATCAGATGGCCGAAGGACAGTGGCTGCATCAGGTCGCCCACGCGAAATCCTTCCCGCCCTGTTCGAGGGCCGACTGGTCCGCCCCCACCAGAACGCCAAGAACAATCGTCAGGTCCACATCTTTCCTGCCGGCGCCGATGAGGTGCAACTGCAGACTATGCGCGCCCCCGAGATACCGGACTACGGGGCCATGGTCGCGACGTGGATGGCTTGGGATGTCCGCTATTGGCGAGGGCCTGGCGCAACGCAGGTGCTCGGGTTGGTGAGCCGTTGTGTCAGTCCGAATCCCACGACGGCCAGCGCCATGACGGCGGTGGACACGTCGTACGGCGCCGTGCTGAGCACCGCGCCGGCCCCAAGCACGCTCAGCGCCGCGACCGCCGCGCAGGGCGTGCAGCCGATCTCCAGCTTGCGCCCGGCACCGGGTCGCGGCAGGTAGGTCGCCAGCGTCGCCGCACCCGCAAGCGCCATCAGGGCGACGAGCACGGTCCATCCCAGCGGGGCACCTGGCGCCCAGCCCCCGGCAACAGAGATCAGCAGCACGAACAGCAGCGGGGATAGTACTGCGACGGCCACGATCCTGCGCAACGGCCACGAGCCTGCCGCGTTCGCGAAGACTGTGCGGGTTGCGAGCCGCTGACCGATCAGCGGCACGTGCAGCGCTGGGCCGGCGGGATCTTGGCGAGGACCGAGTCAGCATGCATGCCGCAGCCGGACCAGGTTACTTTGCCGCACTGTGCGCAACGGGCGGGACTACACATAAGTCACTCCTTGATAGGTTCTGTTCGACGATTCTACTATACCCCCAGGGGTATCTGTCGACAACACGCGCGAGCTCAGGTTCGTTGCGGCTGCTGGGCGTCAGCTGGCGTTGGGCCGGCGGCCCAGCACGACGGGGTGCCCCGCCCGCGTCCAGGCGCCGGTGCCGCCACTGACCGAGTACGCGTCATAGCCCGCGCGCATCAGGAAGTTCGTCATCGCGAGGCTGCGGTTGCCGCTGGCGCAGATGAGATAGATCGGCCTGTCCTTGGGCAGCTCGTGCAGCTGCGACGAGAGACGCCCCATCGGGATGAGCGTCGCGCCGGGGACGTGGCCGCCCACGTACTCGCCGGGCTCGCGGACATCGACGACGATCGCGCCGTCGGAGTGGGCGGCGGCGAATGCCGCCACAGGGACCTCACGCATGCTGACTCCGTCCGTGTTGAGAGGTATCGAGACTGAAATACCGATACCTAGGGGGGTATCCATCGATGCCAACGTTAACCGATGTCGGGACATTCCGGCGCCCTGACAGCAGCGGCCCACTCATGGGGCCCAGAGACGCCGGGGGCATGTCTCATCCGCCACGGGAATGTCTGTTGACGGTGACACGTTAATACCCCCCGAGGTATAGTTCATCCATCGAGAGGAAACCCTATGACCACCCAAGCACTGACAGCAGCAAACTTCGAGCAGACCGTGCTCGACAACGACATCGTGCTCGTCGACTTCTGGGCAGCCTGGTGCGGACCGTGCCGGACGTTCGCCCCGATCTTCGAGAACGCCTCAACGACCCACCCCGACATCATCTTCGGCAAGGTCGACACCGAAGCCGAGCAGTCCCTGTCCGGCGGCGCCGGGATCACGTCCATCCCCACCCTGATGGCCTTCCGCGGCGGCATCCTTGTCTTCAGCCAGCCCGGAGCGCTTCCCGCCTCAGCCCTGGAGCAGGTCATCGCGGGCGTCCGCGGGCTGGACATGGATGACGTCAGGGCCAAGGTTGCCGAGGCGCAGACCGCCAACGCCGCGACCTGACCAGCACTAGCGACAACGACCCCAAGGAGCCCCGATGGTTGCGCTGAGACCAGAAGAGATGAGCGCCGTGGCCAACCGCCTGCGCCGAGCGCAAGGCCAGATCGGCGGCGTACTGCGCATGATCGAGGAGGGCCGCGACTGCACCGACATCGTCACCCAGCTCGCCGCGGTCAACCACGCCCTGGACAAGGCCGGCTTCGCCATCGTCGCGAGCGGCCTCAAACAGTGCCTGACCGAGCCTGACGGCGCAGACTCCATGGACACCAAGGCGATGGAGAAGCTCTTCCTCTCGCTGGCCTGAGTCGAGACAGTCTGTCGCTGGCCTGAGTCGAGACAGTCTCGCGCTGGCCTGAGCCAGGACAGCAAGCGGGAGTGGGTCAGAACGGCGGTGGGCCAGTCAGATCGCTTGGGGTCAGTCGTCCCACTCGATGAGGACCTGACCGCCCTGGACAGCGTCTCCGACGGCCACATCGACCGACTTGACCTTGCCGTCCTTCGGCGCTGTCACCTCGGTCTCCATCTTCATGGCCTCCAGCACCAGCAAGGTATCGCCGGACTTCACCTCAGCGCCCGCCTCAACGAGCACCTTGACAACCGTGCCAGCCATCGGCGTGGTCAGAGCGTTGGCGGAGGTCGCCGGGGTCTTGGCGATGCTCGGGGTGATGGCGTAGGGAGACCCGCTGCCGACGAGGATGGTCCCCAGCGTGGGCAGGGGCTCCTCCTCCACCTCGACGTCGACGTCGAAAACTGACCCGTTGACGGTGATCTGCAGCTTCATGTCGTCCCTCGTCGTGGTATCTGTGTCAGCGGGGCCTGCCGTTCACCGAATCCGTGCAGCTGCGCGTGCTGCTGCTGGGCGGTGGCGAGTCCCTGAGTGGCCCACGCGCCGCCACGGCGCAGGTGAACCTGTTTGATGGTGGCGCGCTTGCCCAGATAGGCGGCACAGGCGGCGGAGATAGCCAGCAAGACGTCGTCGCTCACCGCGGGATGGCGCTGTGCCGCCTCTCCCTCCAGCGCCTGGACGCGGGCTGCCAGCTCGGCCACGAGGGCCTTCAGCTCGGCCATGGTCTCGGTGGGCTCATTGGTCTCGGTGGGCTGATTGGGCTGATTGGGTGCGCTCATTGGCGATTCCTTCAGTCGGGGCGAAGACGATCAGAGCGGGATCAGTCCATATTTCTTCGGCGGCCGCAGGTCACGTTTGGCGGTGAGGTTCTCCAACGCGCGAGCCAGCTTACGACGTGTGTCGGACGGCTCGATGATGTCGTCAACCAGGCCACGCGCGGCCGAGACGTACGGCGTCGCGAAGGTGTCGCGATACAGCTGCACGAGCTCTGCCCGCTTGGCTTCCGGATCGTCGGCGGCGGCGATCTCCCTCTTGAAGACCACGTTTGCCGCGCCTTGGGCGCCCATCACGGCGATCTCCGCAGAGGGCCACGCGAACACACGGTCGGCCCCCAGGTCCTTGCCGCACATGGCCAGGTAGGCGCCGCCGTAGGCCTTGCGCAACACCACCGTGATCTTCGGGACGGTTGCCGCAGAGTAGGCGAACAACAGCTTCGCTCCGTGCCGGATGATTCCGCCGTACTCCTGGGTGACTCCGGGCAGGAAGCCGGGAACGTCCACCAGGGTGACCAGCGGGATGTTGAAGGCATTGCAGAACCGCACGAACCGTGCGCCCTTGTCGGAGGAGTCGATGTCGAGCACCCCGGACAAGGCGATCGGCTGGTTGGCCACGAATCCGACCGTTCGACCGGTGACGCGGCCGAAGCCCACGACGATGTTGGGGGCGAACCCTGCCTGGACTTCCAGGAAGTCACCCAGGTCGGCGAGCTTGACGATGACCTGGCGGACGTCATACCCCTTCTTGGGGTCATCGGGGATGATGTCGTTGAGGCTCTCGTCGCGCTCCACGTCGTCATGGCCGGGGATGAACGGCGGCTCCTCGGTATTGTTGCTAGGCAGGAAGCTGAGCAGCTTTTTCGTGATCAGGATGGCCTGCTGGTCGTCAGCCGCCACGAAATGCGTCACTCCGGAGTGCGCCATGTGGGCACCGGGGCCGCCCAGCTCCTCGGCGGTCACTGTCTCTCCGGTGATCTGCTTGATCACGTCGGGGCCGGTGATGAACATCCGCGATGCCTCGGTCTGGATGATGAAGTCCGTCAGCGCCGGGGAGTAGGCCGCCCCACCGGCACAGGGGCCGGCGATGATCGAGATCTGCGGCACCGCACCCGAAAGCGCGACGTTCTGGAAGAACACCTTGCCGTAGCCGGACAGTGAGTCGATGCCCTCCTGGACACGGGCGCCGCCGGAGTCGTTGAAGCAGACGAACGGGGTGCCGTTCTCCAGTGCGGCGCGCATCGCGGTCGCCACCTTGATCGAGTGCATCTCACCGGCGGAACCGCCGGCGACGCTGAAGTCCTGGCTGGCAACGTGCACCGGGCGGCCGAGCACGGCTGCCGCGCCGGTGACCACACCGTCGGCCGGCATGACCGCGGCGTCCATCCCGAACAACGTGGTGCGGTGCTTGGCGAGCATCCCGAACTCTTCAAAGCTGAGCGGGTCGACCAGTTCGGCAATCCGCTCGCGGGCGGTCAGCTTGCCAGCGGCGTGCTGTTTGGCGTGCCGCTTCTCGCCACCTCCCGCGATGACCTCCTCGCGGCGGGTTCGCAGCTCAGTGATCCGCTCCTGCATCGTCATGGGCCTCGTTCGGGTGGGACGCTTGGACATAGCCGAAGTCAACTTTCCTAGAGGGGCTTCACTGCGACGGAGTTCTTCTTGCCGTTGACAGTGATCTCGTACTTGATCGGGACACGCAGGGGGCCCGTCTTGGGGTCGGTGATCACTGCGCAACGTTCTGCCTCGAGCTCAGCCGGATCTTTGCCAAGGTTCTTGGGGCCGTCTGCCCGGGTGGTGAAGAAGTCCGGCGCCACCTTCGGGAACATGGCGTAGGTCAGCACGTCCTCGTCCGAGCCATCGAAACCGTCGATGGCCTCGGCCTCGGTACGCAGGGCGGCCCACTCGTTGGCGATGAGGTCAGCCGGACGCTGCGTGATGGTCTCCTTGCCGGTCTGGGACTTGGCCAGGGCGACAATCTCGGGGTCCTTGTCGCCGATGGTGAAGCCGTAGTACCCGAGCATCAGGTCGGCGAACTCGCCCGTCATCACCTTGTACCGACCCATCATCACGTTGAACACAGCCTGGGTGCCCACGATCTGGCTGGATGGCGTGACCAACGGTGGATAGCCGGCCGCCTTGCGGACCCGCGGCACCTCCTCGAGCACCTCTTTCAGCTTGTCGCCGGCGCCCTGAGCCTTGAGCTGGGACTCCATGTTGGAGATCATGCCGCCCGGGATCTGACTGTCGAAGATGTCGGTCTCGACGTTGAACGAGGACATGAACTGCTTGTAACGGGGCTTGATCTCGGCAAAGTGATCCTTGATCTTGCCCAGCCGCACCTTGTCGAGGTCGGCGATGTAGCCGGTGCCCTCCAGCATTTCTTGCAGTGACTCGGTCGGGTTGTGACCAGGGCCCAGCGACAGCGAGCTGATGGCCGTGTCGACGACATCGGCGCCGGCCTCGATGGCCTTCATCAGCGAGACCAGGGTGACCCCGGTGGTCGCGTGGCAGTGCACATTGATCTGCATGCCGGGCAGCTCGGCCTTGATCGCCGACACGATGTCGTATGCCGGCTGCGGCTTGAGCAGCGCCGCCATGTCTTTGATGGCCAGGGAGTCGACGCCGACATCAGCCAGCTCGCGGGCCTGGCGCACATAACCATCAATCGTGTGCAAGGGGCTGGTGGTGTAGCAGATGGTGCCCTGAGCGTGCTTGCCAACCTTCTTGACGGCGGCGATGGCGCGCTCGACGTTGCGCGTGTCGTTCAGGGCGTCGAAGACCCGGAAGACGTCCATGCCGTTCTCGGCGGCCTTCTCGACGAAGTGGTCAACCACGTCGTCGCCATAGTGGCGGTAGCCCAACAGGTTCTGGCCACGCAGGAGCATCTGGAGGCGGCTCTTGGGCAGGAGCGTGCGGAACATTCGCAGGCGTTCCCAGGGGTCTTCGTTGAGGAACCGGATGCAGGAGTCGAACGTGGCACCCCCCCAGCACTCGACACTCCAGTAGCCGGCGTTGTCGATGTCCTCGCAGGCACCGACCATGTCTTCCATCGCCATGCGGGTGGCCATCAGGCTCTGGTGCGCGTCCCGGAGGGCCAGTTCTGTGACACCGATCGTTCGCTGCGTATCCACGTCGTCAATTATGTCCCACAGGTGAGAGAGATCAGCCCCCGCATCAGGGCACAAGGTCCCGCTCCTTTGAGCCGGATGAGGATGCGGGCCGAAGTGCGACCGCGCTGGTCAGTCGGCAGTCGGCGTCAGGACGAAGACCGGGATCGAACGGTCCGTCTTGGCCTGGTAGTCGGCATAGTCGGGGAAGGCGGCGACACATCGTTCCCACCAGACCGCCTTCTCCTCGCCGGAGACCTCACGAGCCGTCATGGTCTGGACGACCGTGCCGTCCCGGACCTCGACACGGGGGTCGGCGACAAGGTTGGCGTACCAGACGGGGTTCTTGGCGGCACCGCCCTTGGAGGCCACCGCGGCATACTCACCGTCGTGCTCGACCCGCATCAGGGGCACCTTGCGCAGCTTGCCCGACGTGGCGCCACGCATGGTCACGATGATCACCGGCATGTCCCGCATGGTTGTCCCGGAGGTGCCGCCAGACCCTTCGTACTCCTGGACCTGGTCGCGGACCCACTTCGCCGGGCTCGGCACGTAGTCATCATTGATGGACATGGCCCCACTCAACACCACCCCTTTCCCGACCGAGGCCGAGGGGAGGGGTCAGCCGGTGACGTCCTTGTCCGAGAAACGAGCCCACGCGGCGAGCCAGAACACCAGCGCGTATCCGGCGGCCGTCAGCAGCCCGCGGGTCAGGTCCCCCCAGGCGATCGGGTCCCGCAGGAAGTCGCCGAACGACATCCACCAGTGCGTCGGCAGCCACTCGTGCAGCCAGGACAGCTGCGGGATCGAGTCAAGGATGAAGCTCATGACGTTGAGGATGACCACCGCGATGGTGGCACCGATCGGCTGCTCGGTCAGGGTCGAGATGAACAGCCCGATCGCTCCCAGCGAGGCGAAGCACACCGCGAGGTAGACGGTCGCCATGACGACTCGAACGACGGCCGGTCCCATGCCGATCTGGGTGCCCGAGAGCAGGGTCATCTGGCCACCACCAAAGAGCGCCAACCCGGCCACCGCGCCCACCAGGGAAACCCACACCGTGGCCACCAGCGAGAAGATCGAGATGGCGGCGAACTTCACCGCCAGCAGCCTCGTGCGATGCACCGGGACCGCGAGCAGATAGCGCAGAGTGCCGATGTTCGCCTCACCGGCAACGGAGTCCCCGGCGATTGTGCCGATGGCCAGCGGCAGGAACAGGCCCATCTCGATGCTGAGTGCGGACAGTGCGACGAACAGCCCGTTGGACGTGATCGACGCGAAGAAATCCGGTGCATGCCCCGACCTGGGCGTCGACACCTTGACCGCGATCGCGATGATGATAGGCACCACGGCCAAGATCCCCAGCCCCGCCTGGTTCCGGCGGCGGCCGAAGATCAGCCGCAGCTCGGAACGCAGGAAACGGGTCGAGACATGCCGCAGCGGCCGGGCCGCCGGCGAGGCCGCCAGTTCAGCCGCTGACATTGAAGCCCTCCCCGGTGAGTGACACGAACAGATCCTCGAGGCTGGGCTGCGCGACGGCAAAACCCGCCACGGGTACACCCTCATGCACCAGTGAAGCCACGACCTTGTCCGGGACCAACGTGCCCAAAGTCCCCACCACCACCCCGGATTCGACCACGACATCGGTCAGGCCGAGAGCACGCAAGACTCGTGCCGCATCCGCTGGCCGGTCAGTCTCCACCCGGGCCCGTGGCGCGCTGACGGCCCGCACCTCGGCGATGGGCCCTTGGGTCAACAGCCTGCCGACATGCATCACCCCGATGTGGCTGCACACCTGCTCAACCTCGGACAGGAGATGGCTGGAGACCAGCACCGTGGCACCGTCGTCAGCCAGCGACCCGATGAGGTGGCGAACCTCGCGGGTGCCTTGCGGGTCAAGGCCGTTGGTCGGTTCGTCCAGCACCAGGAGCTCACGTGGCGCCAGCAGCGTGGCGGCAATCGCGAGCCGTTGCCGCATGCCCAGGGAGTATGCGCGGTACTTCTTGTCCGCGGCTGCCAGGAGTCCCACCCGGTCAAGCGCGCCGGCGACGCGCGCCTTGGTCGTGCGCGGATCGGCATGACGGTCAACAGAATCCAGCCGCTGGAGGTTGGACCGAGCCGTGAGGTATGGATGAAAGGCAGGGCCTTCGACCAGGGATCCCACGAGAGGAAGGACCTGTCCCGCATTGTGTGGCATCGCCTTGCCCAGCAGATGGTGGTGACCTGACGTGGGCCTGATCAGACCGAGCAGCATGCGGATCGTCGTCGTCTTGCCTGAGCCGTTGGGGCCGAGAAACCCGTAGACCGCCCCACGCGGCACCAGCAGGTCGATGGTGTCGACCGCGACCTGCTGCTTGAACCGTTTGGTCAGCCCCTCCGTGGCGACCGCAAACTCTTTGCCCTCGGTCACGAAGCTGCCAGTGCGGCGTACAGACCCTCCGGAGTCACGGCCCCGACCACGATGCGACCGTCATCGGTGAGCAGCGCCGAGAACACGGTGCCGGCCATCAGGTGCCCCGAGCCCCAGCTTCCCGACACCTTGGGGAGCAGCGTGACGAATTTCATCAGCTGGGCGATTGTCTTGTCGGTGGTGGCACTCGTGCTCCCACCGGTGGCGGTGCTGGCATCAGGCACCGGCACCCTGGCCACCAGAACAGTGCCCCAACCCTTGCCGATCACCGTGGGCATGTCGGCCGAGCCCGGTTGTGGGGCGTGCACCTTGGGGTCAGTGGCCCCGGGGCCGACAATCGCCTTCCCCTCGACCACGGTGGTGCCCGGCGGTGGGTTGAACGCGAACTGAGCGGCGTCGGGGCGGCTGAAGTCCACCGCGCTGAACGCCACCTCGAACACCGGATCTGCCACCGACTTGGCGAAGACCTGAACCCGCAGCGGAACGTGCTCGGTGCCGTCGATCGCCACCCGGACCTGCGCCACCAGCGATGTGGCCTCCTTGGGCTTCAGCACCAGCTCGTATGCGGAGCGGCCTGCCACGGTCGCCGTTCCGCTGGTCGTCACCTCGGTGCTCGGTGTGATTGCCGCCAGCGCCTTCTCGGCAGCGTCCTGGGGCGAGGTGGGCAGGTCGGTGGGAGTCGGCATGGCGGACTGATCGGGAGACGTCGCGCCCTTGGCCGCAGCGTCATGGGTGGGCAGAACGTAGTGCGTAGCCGTCTTGTCCTTGCTGGTCCACACCCAGACGTCCTGGCCGTTGCGGATCACGTCGGACTCGCCCAGGGTCCCCAGCAGGGCCATCCGGGCCTTGTCCGGACCGGCGAACCAGATCCGCATCGTGTGCGTGCCCGAGACCAGGGAGGTCAGATCGGAGCTGCCCGTGCCACCCGAGGCACCGGCGATGGGCAGGTCCGGCAGGCCGAGATCGGACTGCTGAACCACGGTCCCGGAGAGTCCGTCAAGACTCGCCTGCTGCACATCCACCAGCAGCTGCGCTGCGGTCCGGGCCGGCAGCCCGTCACCGGCGATGGCACGCAGTCCCCCGATCGCCGTCCCCCCACCGACCAGGGCCACTGCGGTCACCGCTGGAACCGCCCACCGCAGGGCTGGGTTGCGTTCGAAGATGCTCATAGCCCTATCCTCCACCCGACCGGCTGTGAGCCAACTGAGAACCCCTGCGGGCTCCACTGCACCGTGACAGGCTGTGTGCCGTGCGACTGCTGGTGGTCGAAGACGAGCAACGCCTCGGGGCGGCGCTTCGGCGCGGGTTGACCGCCGAAGGGTTCCTGGTGGATGTGGCCACGGATGGACCTGCTGGCCTCGAAGCCGCCCGCCACGGAGGGTACGACGTGGTGGTGCTCGACGTGATGCTGCCGGGAATGTCGGGTTACAACGTGGTCCGTACCCTGCGCTCCGAGGCGAACTGGGTGCCCGTCCTGATGCTTTCGGCCAAGGACGGCGAGTATGACCAGGCGGATGGGCTGGACTACGGCGCCGACGACTACCTCACCAAGCCCTTCTCCTTCGTCGTGCTGCTGGCACGGCTGAGAGCGCTGACCCGACGTAACCTGCCTGCCCGCCCTGCGATCCTCGCGTCCGGTGACGTCACGCTGGATCCGGCCAGTCATGAGGTCGAGGTCGCCGGAACACCAGTCGCCCTGACGCCGCGCGAGTACGCCCTGCTGGAGTACTTCCTGCGCCACCCTGGCCGCGTCGTCAGCAAGACCGAGCTTCTGGACAATGTCTGGGATGCGGCGGAGAACGTGGACCCCAACGCCGTCGAGGTCTACGTCGGCTACCTGCGACGCAAGGTCGGACGTGATGTGCTGCTGACCGTGCGCGGCGCCGGCTACCGACTCGCCCCATGAGCGGTCGCCTGCGCGGACTCAGCCTGCGCGCCCGACTCATGGCTGTGGGTGTCACCGGCGTGGCACTGGCCCTCGCGCTCGGCAGTCTCGTGCTGTACGCCGTGCTGACCGTCACGGTGAACCGCACCGTGGACGACAGCGCGTTTGCCAGCGCCCGCGCGGTTGCCGCAATGGTCGACGGCGACACCGTGCCGGACCCACTACCGGTCTCGGGGTCCCAGATCGTGCAGGTCGTGGACAGCTCGGGAGCCATGGTCAGCGCCTCGATGACCGCGGATCGCCTGACTCCATTGCTGCGCTCGCCCGAGCTGGTCAAAGCCCTTGGCGGAGAACGGATCTCGATCCCAGGAGCCAGAGCGGGTCTGGCCGGGAACCTGCGCGCCATCGCCGTTCAGGCGGGTCCACCCTCCGACGCCCGCAGCATCATCGTGGCCGTCCCGGTCAGCGACATCGAGGAGAGTCAGCGCGTCCTGCGAAACATTTTGCTGGTCGCCTACCCCCCGATGGTCGTCATCATGGCCCTGATTGCCTGGCGGGTCATCGGCTGGACCTTGCAGCCGGTCGAGACCCTGCGCTCGGGGGCGGCACGGATCAGTGGCAGCGACCAGGACGAGCGGCTGGCGGTTCCTGAGTCCGCCGATGAGATCCGCGCCTTGGCTCTCACCCTCAACGACATGCTCGACCGGCTGGCCGCCGCCCGCGGACGTCAACGCGCCTTCGTGGCCGATGCGGCCCACGAGCTGCGCAGCCCTCTCGCCAGCATGCGCACCCAGCTTGAGGTGGCCCAGCATCTGGGTGAGGGCGGTGAGCTTGCGGCCGACCTGCTCGCTGACGTGACCCGCCTCTCCGCGCTGGTCGAGGACCTGTTGCTGCTGGCGCGGGCGGGGGGGGACGCCACCCACCCACCCGTGCGCGAGTCCCTTGATACCAGAGCCATGTTGGTCGCGACTGCCAACCGCTATGCCGGCGCGCGCGTGCCGGTGACCGTCGCCACGGGACCGGCTGTGTTCGCCGCCGCCAATCCCGAGGAACTACGTCGAGTGCTGGCCAACCTGGTCGACAACGCGGTGCGCCATGCCCGCTCTGCTGTAACTCTCGAGGTGCGCGCCGAAGGCGGGCACGCGGTGCTGACCGTGGCCGATGACGGACCCGGCATACCTGCTGCTGATCGAGAGCGGGTGTTCGAGAGGTTCGCCCGGCTGGATGACGCCCGCGACCGGGACGCGGGAGGCACCGGCCTTGGGCTGGCCATCGTGCGTGAGCTGGTCCGGCGCTCGGGAGGATCGATCTCGTTGCAGGACAACCCCTCCGGGACCGGAATCGTCGCGTTGGTCCAGCTCCCCCGCTGACTTCGGCAGCCGTGGTGAGCGCTGAAGTGTTCTGTTCCTATGCTCTGCCCCCAGCGGTGGGACAGAGCAGCGCGGCCCTGGGGTCGACACTGCCCCGGGCTGCGGGGCAGAGCATAGGAGCGGCGGTGACCGCCCAGGCATGGGTCCCGCATCTGCATGTCGGGTGGAAGTTGTGCACGTGGTAGTTGTGCACGTTCTCGCAGGCGTACCCACCTACGTACTGGTTCGTCCGCAACGGCGGATGGACCACGTCAAAAGCGTTCCCCCGGTGGACCTTCGAACGGCGATTCAGTCCTGGTCGGCAGACTTGGTCGTGAGCTCCTTGGCCAGCAGCTCGGCGATCTGTGCGGTGTTGAGGGCCGCGCCCTTGCGCAGGTTGTCGCCGCAGAAGAACAGCTCGATGGTGTTGGGGAAGTCCAGCGCCTGGCGGATCCGCCCGACAAAAGTAGGGTCCGACCCCACGACGTCGGCCGGGGTCGGCCACTCGCCGACTGCCGGGTCGTCCAGGACCACGACTGAGGGGGCCTCGACAAGCGCCTGACGAGCCTCTTCTGCGGTCAGCGGCTTCTCGAAGACGGCGTGGACCGCGAGCGAGTGGGTTGTCACCACGGGCACGCGCACGCAGGTCGCCGAGACCTTGAGGTCAGGGATGGCAAGGATCTTGCGGGACTCGTTACGAACCTTGAGCTCCTCCGAGCTCCAGCCACCGTCCTGCAGCGAGCCAGCCCAGGGCACGACGTTGAGAGCCAGCGGGGCAGGGAACGGCGAGTCCTCGCCGAGCTTGTCAGTGACCGTGGCACGCACGTCCCCCGCGTGCTGACCGGCCTCACGCCGGCCCGACAGCACAGCAATCTCGTCATAGAGACGGTCGATGCCCGCCTGGCCGGCACCCGAGGCGGCCTGGTAAGACGCGACCACGAGCTCTTTGAGACCCCAGCCGGCGTGGAGCGCACCCAGTGCGTCCATCATCGTCAGGGTCGTGCAGTTGGGGTTGCTGATGATGCCCTTGGGCCGATGGCGAACCTGGGCGGGGTTGACCTCGGGAACGACCAGCGGCACGTCGGGGTCCATCCGGAAAGCGCCGGAGTTGTCCACCACGACGACGCCGTGCGACACGGCGATCGGGGCCCACTCTGCCGAGATCTCATCCGGGACGTCGAACATCGCGACGTCAACGCCGTCGAACACCTCGGGGGTCAGCGCCCGAACCACGAGGTCCTCACCCCGGACGTTGAGGACCCTGCCGGCCGACCGTTCGGAGGCGACCAGACGGATCTCGCCCCAGACGTCCTCGCGCTGACCCAAGATGCTGAGCATGACGGTGCCGACTGCCCCGGTCGCGCCGACGACAGCGAGGGTGGGTTTGCGAGTGTTCATCGTCCTGTACCTCCGTAGACCACGGCCTCGCCCTCCGAGGAGTCAAGGCCAAAAGCGGTGTGAACAGCCCGCACGGCGTCGTCGAGCTGATCATCTCGGGTGAGGACCGAGACGCGGATCTCCGAGGTGGAGATCATCTCTATGTTGATGCCGGCACTGGCCAGCGCCTTGAAGAACGTAGCGGACACGCCTGGGTGCGAGCGCATGCCGGCCCCGACCAGCGAGAGCTTGCCGATGTGGTCGTCATAGAGCAGAGAGGCGAAGCCGACCACCGGCTGGATGCGCTTGAGCGCCTGGACACTGACCTTGCCGTCAGTCTTCGGCAGCGTGAAGGAGATGTCCGTCAGACCCGTCTCCACGGCCGAGACGTTCTGGACGATCATGTCGATGTTGATCTCCGCGTCAGCGACAGCCTGGAAGATCTGGGCCGCCGTCCCGGGGTGGTCCGGCACGCCGACGACCGTGATCTTGGCTTCGCTGCGGTCGTGCGCGACGCCGGCAATGATCGGGGCTTCCACGTTGTCTCCTTCTTCTTCTGCGTATTGAGTGACGATCAGGGTGCCCTCGCGGTAGGAGAACGAGGACCGCACGTGGATCGGTATGTCGAACCGCCGGGCGTACTCGACGCATCTCAGGTGCAGGATCCTTGCCCCGGCGGCGGCCATCTCGAGCATCTCCTCGTTGGAGAGCCGGGCAATCCTTTTGGCGGTGGGCACAATTCTCGGGTCGGCGGTGAATACGCCGTCCACGTCCGTGTAGATCTCGCAGACGTCCGCCTGCAGCGCGGCAGCGAGCGCCACCGCCGTGGTGTCCGAACCGCCACGGCCCAGCGTGGTGATGTCCTTGCTGTCCTGGCTGACGCCCTGGAAGCCCGCCACGATCGCGATGTCTCCGTTGTCCAACGCGTCCCTGATCCGCCCCGGCGTGACGTCGATGATGCGTGCCTTGCCGTGCGAGGAGTCGGTGATGACCCCGGCCTGGGATCCGGTGAATGACCGCGCGGTGAGGCCGAGGTTCGCAATTGCCATGGCCAACAGCGCCATCGAGATGCGCTCGCCGGCAGTCAGGAGCATGTCCATCTCGCGGGCGGGCGGCAACGGACTCACCTGCTGGGCGAGGTCGAGCAGCTCATCGGTCGTGTCACCCATGGCCGAGACCACGACGCAGACCTCGTTGCCGGCCTTGCGTGTCTCGACGATCCGCCGCGCGACACGTTTGATGCTGTCGGCGTCGGTCAGGGACGACCCGCCGTACTTCTGGACGACCAAGCTCACGTGAGGCTCCCAGTTGCGGTGGACGGCGGAGAGGCCAGTTTAGGGGTGGTCAGCTGCCCCCGAGGGTTCGGCCGTATACCGAGATCTCACCCTTCGTGCGTGTCCGAGCGTGGATCACATCGAGACGACGAGCGGGGCAAGCAGAATGTCCGTGAGCTCGCGCTCCACGGACTGCAGCCGCCACCGGTCGCTGAACACGGCCAGCAGCACACCGTCGTCGCGCGTGAGCACTTCGACCGCACGCTGCCCGCGCAGTCGCTCTCGCCCCTCGGCGTCGGTGCGACGGGCCAGGGTGTACTCCAACCGGTCGAGCGAGATCGGCGAGTTGAACTCGTTCGCCATCCGGTGCACGGCGACCTCGAACTGCATGGGACCGACGGCCGCGAGGACCGGTGCCTGGTCACCGCGCAGGTCCGAACGCAGCACCTGCACGACGCCCTCGTGCTCCAGCTGTTCGATTCCACGCCGGAACTGCTTGTATCGGCTGGAGTCCTTGGCCCGGGCCGCCGCGAAATGCTCGGGCGAGAACGACGGGATCGGCGGAAAGGTGACCGCCCGCTCGGCGTAGAGCGTGTCCCCGACGCGCAGCGCGTTGGCGTTGACCAGGCCGACGACATCGCCGGGGAAGGCGCGGTCAATGCTCGTGCGCTCGCGACCCATGACCTGTTGGGCGTACTTCGTCGCGAAGGGGCGGTTGGTCCCGGAGTGGGTTACCACCATGCCGCGTTCGAACATGCCGGAGCAGATGCGCACGAAGGCGAGGCGATCACGGTGGGCGACATCCATGCCGGCCTGCACCTTGAAGACGAAAGCGCTGAAGGGAGAGTCGATCTCACGCGCAACACCGTCGGCGTCCGGCCTCGCGCCGGGTGCCGGAGCCAGGTCAACAAGGGTGTCGAGCAGGAACCGGACACCGAAGTTGAGGACGGCCGAGCCGAACATCACTGGGGTGCTCGTGGCGGCAAGGAATCCCTCGGGATCGTGGCCGGCGCCGGTCGCCACGATGAGATCGCTCTCCTCGACGGCACGCCGCCACGCTTCACCCTCGAGAGCTTCGGCGGACTCGGCGCTGAGGTGCTCCTCGGGAGCCATCGTTGCGCCGCCGTCGGTGCGGGTGAACTTGAGGTACTCCCCCGTGGCCATGTCCAGAACGCCACGGAAGTCACCGGCGATGCCCACCGGCCAGTTCAACGGGGCCGGCTGCAACCCGGTCCGCTGGTGGATCTCGTCCATGAGGTCGAGGGCTTCCTTGCCCGCGCGGTCCCACTTGTTGATGACCGTGATGATCGGGATGTTGCGGTGTTTGCAGACCTCGAAGAGCTTCATCGTCTGGGCCTCGAGGCCCTTGGCCGCGTCCACCAGCATCACGGCCGCGTCCACCGCCGACAGCACCCGGTAGGTGTCCTCGGAGAAGTCGGCGTGCCCAGGGGTGTCGACCAGGTTGATGACGGCATCGCGGTAGGTGAACTGCAGTGCCGCTGAGGTGATCGAGATCCCGCGCTCACGCTCGATGTCCATCCAGTCGGACACCGTGCCCCGCCGACCGTCCTTGCCGTGCACCGAACCGGCCCGCATGACGACTCGGGCGTGCAGTGCCAATGCCTCGGTCAAGGTCGACTTGCCGGCATCAGGGTGACTGATGACGGCGAACGACCGTCGCCGCCCAGCCTGCTTCACCGACTCGGGAACTGCCGTTCGCCCCGTTCTGGGGGCTGCGCTCGTCATACTCATCGGACTCAATGTTACGTGACGAACGGCGCACGCCTCGCCTGATGCCCCAGGGGACGGGGCTGGCTCAGGGGTACAGGGCGTCGAACTCGGCTTCAGCGACCGTGTCGGGGTCAGCGTCGAGCCGGATGTGGCCAAGCACCGCCTGCAGGACCCGCAAGGCACGAGTCGCACTGTCGCCCCAGGACGACAGGTAGCTGAACTGCCACCACCACAAGGCCTCGCTGACCCGGCCGCTCTCGTAGTGCTGCAAACCATGCATCAGCGCGGCAGCCACGTCGGCCAGATCGTTGGACAGAGAGCCCTTGGCCACCGCGACACCGACCAGCGGGTCGACGACGTGGACGTAGTCATCCAGGCCCTCGAACAGACTGGCCAGGCCCTGTCGCGCCGGGTCCACGTCGGCGTCGGGGCCGGGGTCGGCCTCGAACCGCTCATCGGGAACCACATCCGTGATGGCGCCCAGGCGGGCACCCGCGACGAGAACCTGCGAAACCGCAAGCAGCAGAACAGGTATTGCGGTGTCGGGCGAGGAGCCCGAGGCCACCTCGGCGACCGTCGACAGGTAGGCGCGGGCGTCGTGCGCAGACTCTTCACCGAGGTTCAGCAGCTCATCCACCATGACCAGCTCGTCAGACATCGATCAGTCTCCTGCCCTCAAAGGCCCGACCGAGAGTGACCTCGTCGGCGTACTCCAAGTCTCCACCGACCGGCAGCCCGGAGGCCAGACGTGTGACCTTCAGGTTCATGGGGCGCAGCAGGCGGGCCAGATAGGTGGCCGTCGCCTCCCCCTCGAGGTTGGGGTCGGTGGCGATGATGATCTCGCTGACGTCAGCATCGGCAAGCCGGGTCAACAGCTCCTTGATCCGCAGGTCGTCCGGGCCGATGCCCTCGATCGGGCTGATCGCTCCGCCGAGCACGTGGTAGCGCCCGCGGAACTCGCGGGTCCGTTCGACGGCCACGACGTCCTTGGGTTCTTCGACGACGCAGATGCAGGTCAGGTCACGCCGAGGGTCGAGGCAGATGCGGCACTGTTCGGCTTCGGCGACGTTGCCGCAGATGCTGCAGAAGCGGACCTTCTCCTTGACCTCCACCAATGCTTTGACGAGCCGATTCACATCGACCGCATCGGCCTGCAACAGATAGAACGCGATGCGCTGCGCGCTCTTGGGACCGACGCCTGGAAGTCGTCCGAGCTCGTCGATCAGGTCCTGGACCACGCCTTCATACACATCGGTGAGCCTATCCCCTGGCAGTGACCGAGATCCCTCGATGCACTGGCAAAGGCCGCCGAGCGAGGCGAACGGAAACCTGGCGCGGCTACTGGTCGAGCTCGCCAATCACCATGCCGCCGAGCACGCGCTCGATGACGGGCTGACCCATGTCGCCGGCCTCCTCGATGTTCTCGTCATCCGCGCTGACCACGCTGTCGTCGGCGACCGATGACGAGGCGTTCGTCCTCCGCCTGCTCGCCTCCTGGGCCACGGCTGCCCTTGCGCGCTGCCTCGGCGTTGAGGGCCGGTCAGGGATGGGCGCCGGCTCCGGTATGGCGGGTGCGTTCGGCGTTTGGGGCGGCGGAGCGCTGGCCGACTTCTTGGACGGAGCCGAGACGTTCCAGTCGTCGTCCGGCTCTGGGTCGGCGGGTGCCTCGTCGGTGGATACCGGGTCGGTGGATACCGGGTCGGTGGGTGCCGGGTCGGTGGATGCGGCGTCGGTGGAGAGCAC
>DASRVZ010000042.1:0-13808 GCA_035654835.1 Dermatophilaceae bacterium
CGGTAACCAACCCGCGAATATCAGTCTGACCGCGCCGTCGCGTAACCGACACGCACGCCAACTCGTCAACCTGACCCGGCCCGGCGAAGCGGCGCCCGAGAAGCCATCCGGGCGCCGCTTCGCCCTGCCCCCTTGACAACACCCCCCTACATATCAGTCGGCCTGTGGGTCCCTGCCGTCATCAACCTGACCGGGGTCCGCAACATGGGCACGTTCCAGGTCTGGACGACCGTGCTGAAGTTCATCCCGTTGGCCATCATCGCCACGTTCGGGCTGTTCTTCATCAAGTCGGGCAACTTCCAGCCTTGGAACGTCAGCGGTGACTCCAGCATGTCGGCGATCGGCGGGGCGATGGCGATCTGCCTGTTCAGCTACCTGGGCGTCGAAACAGCCGCGGTGGCTGCGGCGAAGGTTCGTGACCCCGAGCGGAACATCCCGAAGTCCACCATCTACGGCACCCTGGCCAGCGCCGCCGTGTACCTCCTGTCGATGGTCGCGGTGTTCGGGATGATCCCCACGAGCCAGCTGGCCATGGATGCCAACAAGGCGTCGTACTCGAGCGCGGCCAACGTGATGGCCGGTGGCGGGTCCTGGGCCGGCAACCTCATGGCACTGGCCGTCATCATCTCCGGCATCGGCGCGCTCAACGGCTGGACCATGATCTGCGCCGAGATGCCGCTCGCCGCAGCCAAGGACGGACTGTTCCCGGCGCGCTTCGGCAGGCTGTCCCCTCGCGCAGTCCCTGCCTTCGGCATCATCTCCTCTGCGGCATTGTCATCGGTCGCCGTTGTCATCAGCTACATGGGCGCGAGCGGCTCGACCGTCTTCACCACGCTGGTCCTGATGACCGGGATCACCGCGGCCGTGCCCTACGCCTTCTCCGCGCTTGCCCAGATCAGCTGGCGACTGCACGACAACCAGGTGGCCCGCACCCCGCGGTTCGCGCTCGACCTTTCGGTTGCGATCGTGGCGTTCGTCTTCTCACTGGCGTTCATCTACTACTCCCGGAACTCAGGCGACAGCTGGTACGTCGTATGGGGGCCGTTCATGATGGCCGGCGGCGCCTCCCTGCTCGGCATCCCCGTATACCTCGCGCAGCGGAAGCAGATGACCGAGCCGCTCGAGACGCCCGCGTACCGCTGAGCCGACCGAGACCATCAGGGGGAAGAACCATGTCATTTCATGTTGACTCCGAGGTCGGAGTACTACGCCAGGTCATCGTCCATCGGCCCGGCCTGGAGCTGAGCCGGCTGACCCCGGACAACGTCGACGAGCTGCTCTTCGACGACGTCATGTGGGCCGACCGTGCGTGTGAGGAGCACGACACGTTCGTCAGCCAGTTGCGTGAACGCGATGTGACGGTTCACTACTTCCGTGAGCTGCTCACCACGGCACTGGACGCACCCGGCGCCAGGCGGTTCCTGCAGGAGCGCCTGAGGACGGCGACCAGGTTCGGACCCGCGCTCGACAAGTCGATGGACGCGCTGCTCGGCGAGACACCGGCTGAGGTGCTGTCAGAGCTCCTGATCGGAGGAGTGCTCAAAGGTGACGTCATGCCGCTGCCGCACTGCTCCAGCCTGCTGCTGAAACACCTGGAGCCCGAGGACTTCTTGCTGCGTCCGCTGCCCAATCACCTGTTCCAGCGCGATAATTCGGCGATGATCTACGGTGCGTTGAGCATCAACCCGATGGCGAAGATGGCCCGCAAGCGCGAGACCATCAACTCTCGTCTGGTCTACAACTTCCACCCGATGTTCCGCGATGCCGGACTGGACATCGTCTACGGCAACGACTCCTTGCCCCCATGAGCCCGCCACGGTCGAGGGCGGTGACGTGCTGGTCATCGGCAACGGTGTCCTGATGATCGGAATGGGCGAACGCACCTCGCCGCAGGGGGTCGAGACCCTTGCCCGACTGCTCTTCCAGGGTGGTCAGGTGCGCCAGGTGATCGTGGTCGAGCTGCCCAAGGCGCGCGCGTTCATGCATCTGGACACCGCCATGACGATGGTCGACTCCGATGCCTTCTCGGTTTATCCGTACCTTCCCGACACGCTGCGGTCGTTCACCCTCAACCCGGTCGGCTCCGGCGGGGACTACATCGTCGACGAGAACACCGACCTGTTCGCCGTCGTGGCCGAGGGGCTGGGCCTCAACAAGGTCCGGGTGCTGCGCACCCCCATCGACCTGATGGGCGCGCAACGCGAGCAGTGGGACGACGGCAACAACTTCCTTGCCGTCTCCCCCGGAGTGGTGCTGGGCTACGAGCGGAACACGACCGCCAACCGATACCTGGCCGACGAAGGCATCGAGGTCGTGCCCGTCGTCGGGTCCGAGCTCGGACGCGGCCGCGGCGGTCCACGATGCATGTCCTGTCCCATCGAAAGAGACGCGGTGACTTTGTGAGCTTCAACCTACGAAACCGGAGCTTCCTCAAGGAGCTCGACTTCAGCCCCAAGGAGTTCACGTTCCTCCTCGGTATGGCAGCGGACCTCAAGGCGGCCAAGTACGCCGGCACCGAGCGGCCGCGACTCACCGGCAAGAACATCGCCCTGATATTCGAGAAGACCTCCACCCGGACCCGCTGCGCGTTCGAGGTCGCCGCCCACGACCAGGGTGCCCACGTGACGTACCTCGATCCGAGCGGGTCGCAGATGGGGCACAAGGAGTCCGTGAAGGACACCGCCCGAGTGCTGGGCGGAATGTTCGACGCCATCGAGTACCGCGGCTCGGCACAGACCAATGTCGAGGAGCTCGCGGCGTACTCGGGCGTTCCCGTGTGGAACGGACTGACCGATGAGTGGCACCCCACCCAGTCGCTGTGCGACATGCTCACCATGCGCGAGCACTCCACCAAGCACGACAACGAGATCGCCTTCGCTTATCTCGGTGACGCCCACAACAACGTTGGCAACTCGTTGCTGATTGCCGGGGCAATGATGGGCAT
Source organism: Dermatophilaceae bacterium (assembly GCA_035654835.1). Classification (GTDB taxonomy): domain Bacteria; phylum Actinomycetota; class Actinomycetes; order Actinomycetales; family Dermatophilaceae; genus UBA4719. The sequence goes on from DASRVZ010000042.1 coordinate 2,945, forward strand.
GGACGTGCGCATCGTGGCCCCACGTGAGCTGTGGAACAACGACGACGTGATCGCGGCCGCCAGGGCGATCGCCGAGAGCACCGGCGCGCGGCTGATGTTCACGGAGGACGTCGCCGAAGGCGTCGCCGGAGTCGACTTCGTCTACACCGACATCTGGGTCTCGATGGGTGAGCCGAAGGAGACCTGGGACGCACGCATCAGCGCGCTGCTCCCCTACCAGGTCACCGCGGACATGCTGACCAAGACCGGCAACCCCGACGTCAAGTTCATGCACTGCCTGCCTGCCTGCCTTCCACAACCGGAAGACCAGCGTCGGGGAACAGATGTTCAAGCAGACCGGCCTTGCCGCTCTCGAGGTCACGGACGAGGTGTTCGAGTCGTCCAGCTCCATCGTCTTCGACCAGGCCGAGAACCGGATGCACACGATCAAGGCGATCATGGTCGCCACTCTGGGCTCCTGATGCGGGTCGTGGTCGCGCTGGGCGGCAACGCGCTGATGCAGCGCGGCGCCCCGATGACGGCGCAGAACCAACGCGCCAACGTCGCGATGGCGTGCACCGCGCTGGCACCGATCGCCCTTGAGCATGAGGTGGTCATCTCGCACGGCAACGGACCACAGGTCGGTCTGCTCGCCCTTCAAGCCGCCGCGTACGACGACGCGTCGGCCTACCCTTTCGACGTTCTCGGCGCGCAGACCGAAGGGATGATCGGCTACATCATCGAACAGGAGCTCGGCAACCGGCTGCCTTTCGACAGGTCGATCGCCACCATTCTGACCATGACCGAGGTGGACCCGGCCGACCCGGCATTCACCGACCCGACCAAGTTCGTCGGACCCGTCTACAGCCACGACGAGGCGCACCACCTCGCAGCGCTGCGAGGCTGGGTGGTCAAACCCGATGGTGAGCACTGGCGTCGTGTCGTGCCCTCTCCCAAGCCGCAGCGAATCTTCGAAGAGCGCACGATCGAGACGCTCGTGTCCCGCGGCACCGTGGTCATCTGTGCCGGCGGCGGGGGCATCCCCACCATGTACCTGCCCGGCACCCGAACGCTCGTCGGCGTCGAGGCCGTCATCGACAAGGACCGGGCCAGCGCCGTGCTTGCCCGCGACCTTTGCGCCGACACTCTGGTGATCGCCACCGACACCGACGCGGTCTACACCGGCTGGGGGACGCCACAGCAGCGCGCCATCTCGATCGCCCACCCGGACGCGCTCGCCGAGATGGACTTTGCGGCCGGCTCGATGGGACCCAAGGTCGAAGCGGCGATCGAGTTCGCCCTCGGCACCGGCAACGATGCTGTCATCGGATCCCTGGCCGACCTGCCCGAGCTCCTTGCCGGAACGGCCGGGAGCCGGGTGTCCACTGCGGCCAAGGGCGTCGCCTACCACGCCCTTCCCACAGCGGTCGTGCAGGACGAGATAGTGGGCGTCTCGCCGACCGGCTGAGCGTCCGTCTTCGATCTGAGCTTCACCTCTTCGACCAGAAGCAAGACAGGGCGTCGGCGGTCACAAGACGAGATGCGCGACCGCTTCGATCTCAACAAGCATGCGTGGGTCGAGCAGCCCTGCGACGACGACCATCGTCGCCGCCGGAGGATTCTCGGCGAAGACCTCCCGGTGGGCGCGCCCGACGTGCTCCCAATGCTCTGGGCGAACGAGGTACATCCGCGTCTGGACAACATGCGACAAGTCGGTGCCTGCCTCAGCGAGCACCACGCTGATCTTGTGCAGAGCCTCTTGCGTCTGCGCGTATGGGTCGTCGCCGCCGATGACGGCACCCGAGCTGTCAACGGCAGTGGTCCCAGCCACGAAGACCAGGTTTCCCGCTCGAACGGCGCTGCAGAAGCCGATAACGTGGGCATACGGCGAGGATGAGGCCACACGAGAGACAGGCATGCTGCTCCTGGTTCAGTAACGGGATCGTAGGGGTGGCAGGAACCCAACGGGCGGTTAGCCGTCAGCAAATGCCGCCGAGAGTGAAGCTCCGACGTCCTGCCCGACGTGTACCAGTCTCGCCAGAAAGCTGTCGACGTGCGGACGCCCGCATTGAGAACGATCATCACGTAATCGCATCATCTGGTTGCATTCCCTTGCGGCGTTCGGCGGTTGAGAATGAATAAGCAAGGCGGTCACGGTCGGGGCGTGACATACCGACCGCGGCCGCCTTGCCTCGTTATGGATCAGGCGAGCTCGAATCGATCGAGATTCATGACCTTGTCCCAGGCGGCGACGAAGTCGCGCACGAACTTCTGCTGCGCGTCGTCGCTCGCGTAGACCTCGGCAAGTGCACGGAGCTGGGAGTTCGACCCGAAGACCAGGTCGACGCGGCTGCCGGTCCACTTGAGCTCGCCGGTGGCGCGGTCGCGGGCCTCGAAGGTTTCTTCGGCCTCGGACGTCCCCTTCCATGTCGTGCCCAGGTCGAGCAGGTTCACGAAGAAGTCGTTGGTCAACGACTCGGGCGTGGTGGTGAACACGCCGAGCGCTGACTGCTGGACGTTTGCGTTCAGCACCCGGAGGCCACCGACGAGGACCGTCATCTCGGGGGCGGTCAGCGTCAGCAGGTTCGCCCGGTCGATCAGCAGGTGCTCTGCCGGGATCTGGTGTCCCTTGGCGACGTAGTTGCGGAACCCGTCCGCGGTCGGCTCGAGCACGGCGAAGGCTTCCACGTCGGTCTGCTCCTGTGACGCGTCCGTGCGTCCCGGAGTGAAGGGAACCTGAACGTCGTACCCGGCGCTCCTCGCAGCCCGCTCGATGGCTGCGCACCCTCCCAGCACGATCAGGTCGGCAAGCGAGACCTGCTTCCCGCCGGCCTGTGAGCTGTTGAACTCCTTGCGGACCTCATCCAGGCGCGAAAGCACCGTCGCCAATTCGGTCGGGTTGTTGACTTCCCACGCCTTCTGCGGTTCAAGACGAATGCGCCCACCGTTGGCGCCACCGCGCTTGTCTGAGCCGCGGAACGTCGACGCCGAAGCCCACGCGGTCGAGACCAGCTGGGAGACGGACAGTCCCGAGGCGAGGATCTTCTCCTTCAGAGCCGCGGCGTCCTCGGCCCCGATCAACTCGTGCGTCACCGCAGGCACGGGGTCCTGCCACAACAGCGACTCTTGCGGAACCTCCGGTCCGATGTACCGCGAGATCGGTCCCATGTCCCGATGCGTCAGCTTGAACCACGCCCGCGCGAAGGCGTCCGCGAGCTCGTCCGGGTTCTCGAGGAAGCGCCGCGAGATCGGCTCGTAGATCGGGTCCATCCTCAGGGCGAGGTCCGAGGTGAGCATCACCGGGGCTTGCGTCTTGGACGGATCGTGAGGATCCGGTACGGCGTTCTTCGCGTCGGGGTCCGTCGGAACCCACTGCCACGCACCGGCGGGGCTCTTTGTCAGATCCCACTCGTAGCCGAACAGGGTCTCGAAGAAGCTGTTGTCCCAGGTGGTGGGGGTGGGGGTCCAGGCGCCCTCCAGCCCGCTGCTGATCGTGTCGTCACCGGTGCCGGTGCCGAAGTTGTTCTTCCAGCCGAGGCCCATGTCCTGGAGAGGGGCAGCCTCGGGTTCGCGGCCGACGTACTCGTTGGGATCGGCCGCGCCGTGGGTCTTGCCGAACGTGTGGCCGCCTGCGATGAGCGCCACGGTCTCCTCATCGTTCATCGCCATCCGGGCGAAGGTCTCCCGGATGTCCCGGGCTGAGCCAAGCGCGCTCGGGTTGCCGTTCGGCCCTTCCGGGTTCACGTAGATGAGGCCCATCTGAACGGCACCAAGGGGGTTCGCGAGCTCCCGGTCGCCGGTGTAGCGCTCGTCGCCGAGCCACTCGGCCTCCTGACCCCAGTTGACCTCGTCGGGCTCCCAGACATCCGCACGCCCCCCGGCGAAGCCGAACGTCGTGAAGCCCATCGACTCCAACGCGCAGTTGCCGGCGAGGATCATCAGGTCGGCCCAGGAGATCTTCCGACCGTACTTCTGCTTGACCGGCCAGAGCAGCCTGCGGGCCTTGTCCAGGTTCACATTGTCTGGCCAGCTGTTGAGCGGCGCGAACCTCTGCATGCCGGTCCCCGCGCCACCCCGACCGTCACTGATGCGGTAGGTGCCGGCGCTGTGCCACGCCATCCGGATGAAGAACGGACCGTAGTGGCCGTAGTCGGCCGGCCACCAGTCCTGAGATGCCGTCATCAGCTCAACGAGGTCCCTCTTCACGGACCCGAGGTCGAGGGCCTTGAACTCCTCGGCGTAGTCGAACTCCTCGCCCATCGGATCGGATTTGGGGGAGTTCTGGCGGAGAGCCTCCACTTTCAGCTGATTCGGCCACCAGTCTCGGTTCGACGTGCCCTGGGGGTCCTTACGGGTCACTCCCACGACTGGGCACGTGGCCTCGCGCCCCTCGTTCATCGCGCCAACGGCTGCATCAGGACTGTCAGACATGGGGAATCCTTCCGGTTCTTCAGGTGGTGATTCAGGAACTTAGCGCGGTGGAGCAGTCGAGGCACAGGCCCCAGTAGGTGACCTCCGCCTCGTCGATCGCGAAGCCGTGGTCGTCGGACGCGGTCAGGCAGGGGGTGGTACCGATGGCGCAATCGACGTCGGCGACGAAACCGCACGACCGGCACACGACGTGGTGGTGGTTGTCCCCGACCCGCGATTCGTAGCGCGCCACGGAGCCCGGCGGCTGGATGCGCCGTACGAGACCCGCGGCAGTCAGCGCACGCAGCACGTCGTACACGGCCTGATGGGACACCCCACCGAGGTCCTCACGCGCGACACCGATGATCGAGTCCGTATCGGCGTGCGGATGCTCGTACACCGCGGTCAGCACCGCCACCCGGGGACGCGTCACACGCAGCGCAGCCCCGCGCAACAACTGCTCAACATCCAAAGCCGTGGACACGATCCGAAGTGTGGCCCATTTTCTGGAATCAATCAAGAACCCAGGACGACAGCCTTCGACCTGGTCCCCCACCCGGGCCTGAACATGCGGCCGTCCACAGGGGTATGCCGGTTGGTCACGTTGTCCACAGGTTGGCCCTGCACCCTGGCCCGGCAGTCGCGAACCAGGAACCTTGGATCCATGCAGCTCCTGTTTCCCGCGGCGTGGGCCGCGCTCGTTGCGGCCGTGGCCCTCTCCCCCACCGCAGGAGGACCCAGCACCGGAGCTCAGGCGGCAACAGGCGCACCAACAACGGCAACAACAACCACGTGGCGCACCGGCGCCGCCGGGCCAGCGGGAGAGACCACCCGCGTGGCGTCGCAGCGGGGCTTCGTCTGGCCGTTGGCCCCTCGACCGGCGGTCCTCCGTCAGTACGAACAGCCCAGAACCCAGTGGTCATCCGGGCACCGAGGCGTCGACCTATCGGCCGCCGTCGGCCAGGTGGTGGTCAGCGGGGGCGACGGCGTCGTGTCCTTCTCAGGCGTGATCGCGGGCCGCGGGGTTGTCACCGTGAGGCATTCCGGTGGGCTGCGCACGACCTACGAACCGGTCGACCAACCGTTGGCATCCGGGACGGTCGTGCATCGGGGCGACCCGATCGGGACGATCTCCTCCGTAGCCGGACACTGCGCACCGATCACCTGCCTCCACTGGGGCGCCATCGTCGGGCAGCTCTACCGAGATCCCCTGTCGCTGCTGGGCCTCGACCACCCCATCCTGCTGCCGCTCGGCTGAGGTGGTCGAGGTGCGTCGGTCACAGATTGAAGCGGTGACGGATTGAAGCGGTGTCAGGCGCGCGGATGCGCCTGGAGGTAGGAACGCCTCAGTCGCTCAACAGAGACGTGTGTGTATATCTGAGTGGTGGCCAGGCTGGCGTGGCCAAGCATCTCCTGCACCGCGCGGAGATCGGCGCCACCCTCGAGCAAGTGAGTCGCCGCACTGTGTCGGAGCCCATGCGGCCCCAGATCCGGAGCGCCCGGCACGTGACGCAGCATCTGGTGGACTGCGGTGCGGACTTGTCGCGGGTCGACCCGCCCACCTCGCCGGCCCAGGAACAACGCCGGTCCACTGCCGGCAGCAACCACCTGACCCCGACCCAGATGCAACCATCCCTGCAGCGCGATGGCAGCTGGGCCTCCGAACGGGACCGTCCTCTCCTTGGCTCCCTTGCCCATGACTCGCACCACGTTGGAGCCGAAATCGACGTCGTCGATGTCCAGACCCACCAGCTCACCGACTCGAATCCCACTCGCATACAACAGCTCGAGGATCGCGCGGTCGCGCAGATGCAGCGCGTCCTCATCGTCGGCAGCGATCGCTGCCACTTCCAGCAAGGCGCTTGCCTCGTCCTGCTTGAGCACCCCCGGAAGAGTCTTCAGACGCTGGGGTGCCACCAGACGTAGTGACGGGTCGGTTTCGATCACTCCCGTTCGACTCGCCCAACGCAGGAAGGCTCTTGCCGATGCTGCCCTGCGCGCGATGGTCGATCGAGCCGCTCCATTCTCGGACTGGTGAGCCAGCCAGGACCGCAGATCCGAGAGCTTCACGTCAGACAGATCGTTGATTCCGCGATCGCGAACAAAGGCCATCAGGTTGCGTAGGTCCCCCAGGTAGGCCCGTTGGGTGTGCTCGGACTGACCCCGCACGGCACCGAGATGCCGGGCGAAGGCCTCGACCTGAACCATCGGGTCTGTCTGCACCACCCAACGCTGCCAAGGCTCGGCGCGAACGGCAAGGACATCGCCGCCGGGGTTCGCCGTGTCCCCGCTCACGACCATGCGACGACCTGCTCAGCTGCTGGGCAGTCCACGGTTGTCGACCGCGCGCTTTCGCACCGCCGGTCCCTGTCGCCACCCCTCACCGTGACGTTCGGCTAGCGCAGAAAGATCGAGACGACCGAGCAGCGACCGGACCTCGGCAACCGAAAGTCCGGACGAGACCGCCAGTCGCGCGACCGAGACACCCTTGCGCACCGGGAGCGCAGACAGCAGGCGGGCCGCAGGCTCGTCCAGCTCATCCCCAGCCATGGTCGGGCCTCGACGAGCGGGAGCAAGATCGCTGCCATAGTCCCCAATGGCTTCGGCTGCCTCCGCGGCATCTGTCACGAGCAGCGCCATCCCGGACCGGATCTCCTCGTGACATCCGGCAGACATCATGGACGTGACCGGCCCCGGCACCGCGGCGACCACCCGGCCGTGCTCGGCTGCGGTACGGGCCGTGTTCAACGACCCCGACCTCAAACCCGCCTCGACCACAACGGTGCCCCGACTCATCGTGGCGATCATTCGATTGCGTTGCAGGAAGCGGGTTTTGGTGGGTGACGACCCCGGGGCCACCTCACTGATGACCGCGCCCACCTCGACGATGCGGGCAATCAGCGCCGCGTGCGACGACGGATAGGGACGCTCGACACCTCCGGCCAGCACCGCGATGGTGGTTGCCCCTGTTGCCAGGGCGCCGCGGTGGGCGGCGGCGTCGATCCCGAAGGCGGCTCCCGAGATGATCGTGAACCGGCGCTCGCCCAGGCCCGCCGCCATCTCGGTGGCCACCATCTCGCCATAGGCCGTGGCGCTTCGGGCTCCCACGACGGCTGCGCTGCGCTGACAGGACGACGCGACATCGATGGGTCCGCGGACCCAGAGGCAGTAGGGAGGTGCGACCAGATCGTCGAGACCTTGTGGCCACTCGGGATCGCCGGGGCAGACGATCCGCGCGGCAAACTTGGCCCCGACCTCAAGGTCTCGCTCAACATCGAGCACCTCAAGGCGGGGCAGGAACCGTTCGACCTTCTGTCCCACGCCGGAGGCCGCCACGAGCAGGGCTTCGACCGGACCATGCGTGCGGATCAGGAAGTTCGCCACCGGGTCACCAGGCTCAGCCACCCGACTCCACGCCGCTCGGGCAAACCGGTCCTGGGACAGCAGACTGCTGCGCAACGGCACATTCATGCCGCCACCGCCGACTGGGCGCGAAGGGTCAGGGCCAGTCCGACATCGTCACGGTTGGGTGTGCCCCCACCAGCCAGGTCGGTCACTGTCCACGCCAGCTTCAGGACCCTGTCATAGCCGCGAAGCGTCAGGACTCCTCGTTCCAGAGCACGTTCCAGATCCTTGGTGGCCGACGCTGGAAGCTTCAGGAAACCCGCACGCATCTTTGGACCGGGAACGCCGGCGTTGAGCCGCCATGGCGTGTTTGCCAAGCGCTCTGCCTGCAGGCCTCTTGCCATGGCAACCCGGGCAGCCACCTGGGCGCTGGACTCTCCCCCGGGTGCGAACAAGGACGCCCGCGACACAGCCCTGACCTGAAGCTGGAGATCGACACGGTCCAGAAGTGGCCCCACAAGCTTGCCCATGTAGTCACGACGGGCTCGCGGTGAACAGGAACAGTCGATGCCCTTGCCGAAGCCGCGCCCGCAGGGGCAGGGGTTGGCCGCCAGCACCAGCTGAAACCGGGCCGGGTACCTCACGACACCCGAAGCGCGGGCCACGACCACCTCACCGGACTCCACCGGCTGTCGTAACGCCTGCAGAACCCATGGCTTGAACTCAGGAGCCTCAGCGAGTGATGATATAACCACCCGTGGTCTAGACTGCCCAGATGCGAGCCGCTGTGTATGCACGTCTCTCCCGGGACCGAGCAGGTCTGAGCGAGGCCGTCGAGATCCAGGAGCGTGAGTGCCGCGCCTACGCCCCTGAGGTCGGCGCCGATGTCGTGGCCGTGTTCGCCGACAATGACGTATCCGCCTCCCGCTACTCCACCAAGCTGCGACCGGGCTACTTCGCGTTGCTCGATGCCATCCGTGCGGGTGATGTTGACACGGTGATCGTCACCGAGATGACGCGTCTGTACCGGCGACTGGAGGAACTGCTGGTGCTCATCAAGCTCTCGGAGACGACCAGCCTGCGCAAAATCGCCGTGACCGATGGCGGGGGCTACAACCTCTCCACGGGCGAAGGCATCTTCAATGCCGTGAGCGCCGTCAACACGGCAATGTTGGAGTCACGCAAGATCAGCGACCGGGTGAAACGTCGGAAGCGAGCCAGTGCCGAGCAAGGCAAGAACAGTGGCGGCGGGAGGGCATATGGCTACGAGGTGGACGGCATCACCGTCGTGGACGACGAGGCCGCGTTGCTACGTGAGTGCGTCCGTCGCGTCATCGCAGGCGACCGCATCTCCGTCATTACCCGTGAACTCAACGAGCGTGGCGTGACCACCATGAACGGCCACAAGTGGCTCATCGAGAACCTGAGACGCTTGCTCCTGAACAAACGCTACGTCGGCATCCGGGTGCACAACGACATGGAGTACCCCGCGGTCTGGCCGGCCATCTTCTCCAGAGAGGAGCAAGAGTCGGTTCGGCTGGCCTACCGGCAGAACGCGAGCCTCCCAACTCGGCCTAAGGGCGTGCGTTCATACCTCTTGACCGGCATCGTCTTCTGCGGCAGTTGTGGCAGACCTTTGGTAGGCAACGCACATACGAGGGATGGGGTCAGCCAACGCCGCTACAAGTGCCGGGCCATAGACAACCACGGGCTACAGGACGGGTGCGGCAAGGTCTACCGGTTGGCCGAACCGTTGGAGTTGTTGGTGACCGAGGACTTGCTCTACCGCCTCGACACCACCGAACTTGCAGTTCTCCTAAGTCAACAGGACACCGCACCGAACGTGTCAGTCCTGATGGAAAGGTTTGACAAACAGAAAAAGCTACTCGACGGTTTGGTGGACGACATGGCTACCGGCCTGTTGAGCAAGGAACAGTTTGCCCGCGCCAAGGTTACGGCAGAGACCGCACTGGAACGCCTCCGTACCGAGATGTTTGCTGCGCAGAAACGTCGCACTCTGATGGCGCTTCCGACCAGTCCTATAAGAGAAGCATGGGAGAACGGGTCACTGGACTGGCGGCGGCAGATACTCAGCTTGCTCGTGAATCGGGTAGTTGTGGAGCCGGGACACCCGGGCGGACGCTTTTGGCATGGCTACCGATTCGATGAGCGGAAGGTGTCGATTGTCTGGCGCGGTTGATGGCGGCCCCGACTGCCATGAGAATGTCGGGGTCTTCAACACGTTCAGGTAGTCCCTGAGCAGACGTGGAGGCCCGTACCCGCTCGGCCACTTCCATGGCTAGAGATCCACGACGCTGAGCGTCTCGCCCCGAACTATGGCCACCGTTTCGCAGCGGTGAATCGTCCGCCACGTCATTAGGCCCAGGTTCTCTCACATCCGCCGACACGACTGTAGGTGCGCTAGACGTGACGGCGTCCCCACGTGGTTGTCCCAGATCTTGGGCTGCCCGTCGGAACCGTCGAACATCGCCCTCGGTCAGATCGCAGAGCTGTGCGGCGCCACCGACGTTGAAGTTGAAACCCTCGGCCGTTATTCGCGGTACAGCGTCGCCGACCCTCAGCTCTGTCTGCCAGACCTGACGCATCACGTCATCACGTTCGCCCAGGGGCGAGGATGGCCTGCGACGCCGCGGCCTCGGCCCGTCATCGCAGGCGGCGCGGTCGCACTCCAAGGCGATTCGCCGCAAGCCGTCCGCCGCTCTGGCCTGCTGTTCGTCGTTCGCTGTTCGCCCCATGCCCAGGGCCTCCTCCACACGCAAAGCAAGATCGGACACCCTTATAGGCGCCACGACTGGGCTCTCACGGACACCTCACGCGGCCGTCGACGCAACCCGACCGAACGGCGCCTTCGTCTTTTCGCTCACCGCCCCTGCTCACGATGCTTTGGCCCAGTCCCCGTCCCTAGCGGCCACCGTCTATGCGCGATATCGCCCGACTCGATCTCCCCACTTTGCCCCTCGTGAGGCTGGGAGGTTGTCCCGGGTCTCGTGGAACTTGAGTGGCGGTCCCCCGCCTGACACCGCCGTTGAGGTAGGTGTTGGGCGTCCGCCAAGACACCAACCAAGAAGGGGACCACCGTGAACAACAAGTACCAGAAAACCATGCCCAA
>DASRVZ010000043.1:0-3194 GCA_035654835.1 Dermatophilaceae bacterium
CCACCCAGCCCCAACAGGGCCAACCAAGGACCCAGTGGAAAAGCCGGACAGACCGGCGGTTACCTCACGCCCTCACGGCAACGACCGGATCAGAATGGCACTCACTCACCTGCGAATACTTAGTCGGTGGATCGAGGCTGAAGTGGTGAAGGTCGTCGAGCGCCATGCCCAGGAATTCAGCGCGTTCGATGTCTATACCCAGGCCATGCGGTCGATGTTTGATGAGCTCGAGCCCACAGCAAGCGAATGGGACCAGCACGGTTCACTCATGTTCCCGAAGCTGGACCGCTACCAGCAGGAGGCCTACTGGGCTCTGGTCAACATCGCCCGCCAGCACGGCGGGGCGTTCCTATGCGACGGGGTCGGCCTCGGCAAGACGTACGTCGGACTCATGCTCATCGAGCGGCTCGTCCTTCACGAGAACAAGAGGGTCGTGCTTTTTGCTCCGAAATCAGTGAAGGTCTCGGTTTGGGGGCTTCAGACTTAAGCGGGCAACGTGCTTCTCGCGGCTGAGGCCCGCCGGTATTGGCGGGTACACGACCACCGTATCCGACGGCGTTGGTTGACCGGGTTCCTGAACCCAAAAGCGTTGCGGCCCTGGTGTTTTGCCAGGCGGTTGTAGCCTTCCGACCTTGAGTTCGAATACCCGGTCAGGAGGCCCGCTTCGATAGCCGGCCACCACGCCTCGACGGTGGCGGCAAGGCGGTGCGCCTCGGGCGCGTCAGTCGCGGCGGCCTGCTGATAGAAACTATCCAGGCGGGTCCGGATGACGTGGCGTTCGGGGTTCGTACCGGCCAAGCTGAGCAGGCTGCGCAGCTCCTCCTATCTGTGTACGCCTGAAGGATCAACACCCCGGCATCGCCGGTGTCGATCAGCGAATTCCACATCTTCGCAAAGCTTTCGGGCCGGAGCCGCTCGTGTCCGGTCAGCAGCCGGCGCCGGGCAGCCCAGGCCGGGTCGGTCTTGCGGCCGCGCCTGCCCTCGGTTTCGCGGATGACCCGCTGGCGGACCTGGGTGAGCATGTCGTTCGCCAAGGCGACCAGGTGGTACCGGTCGGCCACCAGCACGGCGTCGGGCAGGGCCTCGCGTACGGCCTTGGCGTAGGACGCCGACAGGTCGATGGTCACGTGGCTGATCCCCGCCCGCCACGACGCGGGCTGCGCGTTCAGCCAGGCGATGGTCGCGGCACTGGTGCGGCCTTCGACCTGGGCGAGCAGGCCACCGGTGCGTGTCCGGGTCCTGGGCGAAGACTGGTCGGCCCCGGCGGGTCTCGTCGATGCCCAGGACCTTCACTGGTGGCAGTGGGGCCGACAGCGGGATCCGGACGTGCTCAACGAACGCGTTGTGCACGATGGACCAGTCCACGCCGTAGTGGGCTGCGGACTCGGAGACAACTCGCCCCTGTTCGGCGATCGCGTACCCGAGCTCGGTCCGCAGCCGTGTCGTCAGCCTCGAGCGTGCCCGTACTGCCGGCAGCGACTCGGTGAACGAGGCACGCGGGCATAACCGTTCCTTGCAGCGCCACCGCCGCTTATGCCAGATCAGCCGCAAAACCCTTGCCCCATAAGGGATGTCACGCGGCCGGGTGCACACCAAGCCCTTGAGGCAGACGGAGAGCACCCCACAGCTGGGGCACGCAGACGCGGTCTCGTCGGCGGTCACGACGTGCACCACCCGGCCGCCGAATGCGTCCGACGCGACGCGGTCGACGGCAAGGCCGCCCAGGTCGAGCAGACGCGAGGCGTCCGAGACCAGATCGTTTTGAACATGGGGAATTCGCGTACGCTGAAACAAGCCCGTGGCCTCATTTTGATCAGAAACTGTCTTTGTCAACAGCCATGATCACGAGGTCACGGGCGTCCTACGTCAGCGCCCTCGACCCGAGTTGCCCGGTTAAGTACAAGCCGGTTTGGGAGCCCGAGCTCAAGCGGCACCTGGCTCACATCGGAGGGATGGGCGGGTCGGCCGACTTCTCCAACCTCACGGTGTTCAGTCACACGGACCTGACGAGAGCTCTTGACTTCCCCGAACGCTTCGAGCGGATTGCCGGCCTGGCCGACGCCGTGATCATCGATGAGGCGCACCACTTCCGGAACCTCGGCCTGAGAGGCGATCCCAGCGACCCGTCCGAGCGTTCCCGCTACTACCGGCTTTATGACCTCCTTGGTGAGCGTCACAAGACGCTCTACATGCTCACTGCCACGCCGATCAACAACTCCCTCAACGACTTCCGGCACATGGTTGAGCTGTTCAGCAGAGGCGATGACGCCTACTTCTCCCGAACTCTCGGCGTGACGAGTCTCAGCGGCCGGCTCAACATGATCACCAAGACCCTCAAGCGCAACCTTGGCGACGACGTGCCGGAGGCGGCGGTTGCTGAAGAGGCCACTGAACTGCTGGCTGGTGACAACCTCTTCAAGGGCCTCGTGGTTCAGCGGAGCCGTGCTTACGCTCGAGCGAGCCAGATCCAAGAAACGGGCAACGCCGCGGTATTCCCGGAGCGCGGGGCCCCGAAGGTTGCCGACTACTCAATCCGCAAAAGCTATGGGAAACTCCTGACCCTGGTGGACACCGCCTTCAAGAAGGAGAAGCCACTTTTCGCACTCCCGATGTATTACCGGCTCCTTCTCCGCCTCGGAGCCCGACGTGAAGTAGATCTTGTCGAGCAGGCCCTCGATCGTCCTGGCCACCAGCACACACCCCTTGTCTCCTACGACGGCATCGCCTGCCTGCGCACCATGCGATGTCCGCAGACTACTCAGTGCTGGCCAGACATGAACGACTCCAACCACCAGCCACTAGGTGGCCGACGAGCCTCTGGCCTTTCGCTCCGCGTTGTTCCCCGTCATCTCGATGGCCACGGTCAGGACCAGGGCCACCGTGGAGCACCCAGCCGCGACCATCAGCGCGGTACGGACGTCACCGGAGGTGAACGCCGACGCAAGCCCCAGGCTAGGTCGAGCTTGTGGTCCAGGCCTTGCTATAACGCCGAACTGCGGGCGTGCAGCCGGTCGACCGGGTGGCTGACCCGGTGCCGCAGCCGGTATCTCAAAGCTTCGGGCAACAACGCCGTGATGTGGCCCGGATCGACCGTCGGCTACAGTCGGCGATGACGCGGGGTGCTACTGCGCACGAACCTGGCAACGGCTGAGAACACACCCGTCGAACCTGATCTAGCTCGTACTAGCGAAGGG
>DASRVZ010000044.1:0-2612 GCA_035654835.1 Dermatophilaceae bacterium
CGGTAACCAACCCGCGAATATCAGTCTGACCGCGCCGTCGCGTAACCGACACGCACGCCAACTCGTCAACCTGACCCGGCCCGGCGAAGCGGCGCCCGAGAAGCCATCCGGGCGCCGCTTCGCCCTGCCCCCTTGACAACAACCCCCTACATATCAGTCGGCGGCCAGCTCTGAGATGCCGAGGCCGGCAGCGTCGGGAAGATGACGGCGGCCCCGTTGTGCCGCGCCAGTTCGGCCATCCGAAGCGCCTCCCGAAGGCCGCCGGTCTTGGCGAGCTTGATATTCACCATGGCGACCGGCTGCTCCACCATCTCGATCCCGAGCCCGGCGTCCTCCCACGCGCTGATGACAGATATCGCTTGTTCGGCGGTCCACCCCTGATTGGCGTCGACGCGCAGGCCGATGCCGACGCCGACCTCAGCGCGGACGCGTCGCAGCACTGAGACGTCGTCCCCGCCTGCGCCGACTTTGACCTTCAGCGTGCCGAATCCGGCGTGCCTGGGCAGCCAGGTCGTACAGGGCGCAGTCGACCGCCATCCGAGCAGCGGAGTTGCGGAGTTGCGGAGTTGCGGACCAAGCTGCGCGCCAGCATTGCGCTGCTTCCTGCCGGATCGTCGACTGGAGCTCCCAGAGCGGCCTCGGTCAGCGGGCCCTCAACAGCAGCCGTGACGCTCTGATGACTTTCGCCAGTGACTCGCCAGCTTGTCGGCGCCTCACCCCAACCGCTGCCTGTCCGGACCCTAGAGGGTCGCTCAGGTCGACGTGAACAGAGCGCGTTCCAGACGCTGGCAAGTGAGCGCCTCAGATCGCCGTCTAACAGCCAAGAGCGTCAGATTTGTTGTGTGACGCATCTCACCCGGAAACAATGTCCGCTCCACATGCAGCGGGCGTAGATATGTTTTTGGGGGGGCGCTGGCGTCCGTCGGCAACGTTGGTAACGGACGGAGTCGAAATGACAGATCAGCAGACCACACCACCCCTCGAGCTCGCCGCCCCGAACGATGCATCGGCCCATGGCAAGTCGGAGAAGGTCAACCGCAAGACAATCCGTCCTTGGTACAAGAAGAAGCCCTTTGTTCTGCCGCTGGGCCTCATTCTCTTGATTGCGATCGCCTTGGCTGTCAACGCAATTGGCGACATAGGGACCTTCGGCTCCACGAAGGGCAACTCGCAGTCGAAGCTCCAGAGCCCTCCCCAGGCCAAGGATGTGGACGCCGGCATCGGCACGAAAGTCCGCGACGGCACGTTTGAGTACGTCGTGACCGGAATGGAGCGTCCCGGCAAGACGCTGACGGGGAAGGTCGGCAAAACGTTGACCGCGAATGGCGACTTCGTGATCGTCCACGTCGATATCACCAACATCGGCGACGTGCCACAGTCCCCTGACTGTTCATGTCAGCGTCTGGTCGACGACAAGGGCCAGGAGTTTGAGCCGAGTTCCGCGATCCTGTCCACCCTAGAGGCACTTAAGTTCGTTCAGCTGATCAACCCTGCCAGCACAGTGGACGACGTCCTCATGCTGTTCGATGTGGCTCCTGGAAGCAAGGTCGTCGCCATCGAGCTTCACGACTCCCCGCTCTCGCAAGGTGTAAGGGTCAACCTTTCCTGACGGCGGTCAAACCGTCCTGACAGCGGTCACGCCGTCCTGACAGCGGTCACGCCGGTTGGCTGTGGAACGAATCCCGGGCGAAGAGCACGATGAGAACGATCCCGGCGATCAGTGGAAGAAGGATCCAAATGAGGGACACGCCGCCGAGCAGCGCGCCCACGGTGACAAGAGCCATGGCGAGCCAAGGCGCCGTCCTGCCGAATGCGAACATCCCGGCCGCGACCAGCGCTGCGCCGACGACGAGCATGACGGAACCGAGCCACTCAGAGTTCGCCTTGTCGAACACAGGCAGGTAGACGGCCGCAGCCAGGCAGACGGCGACGAGGATCCACCCAAGCCACTTGGTGGAAGTGGACATGGCCCGAGTGGGACGGGCAGATGATGGAGTGGTCATGAAGTGCCTCTTCTCACTAAAGAAAACGGTGGTTGTTGAGGCTCCTGCGTCGGCCATGAACGGCCGTTGGGTGGCGCTCGCTTCACGATGCAACGTTGAAGGGTCAGACCGCCACGTTGCACCTCCCGTGTGGCTTCGAAACCACCGTCGCTTCGAGATCGGAGCGGCGTACCTGCACCTGGTTCGTCCAACTGTGGCCATGTGTGACGCAAGTCACAACCCCCACACGCTGACTCATCAAAAGTGCGCGCGTAGGTGGGGTCGCCGACTCATCGAGAAGTGCGCGCGTAGCGCGTACCTCTCAGGGATGATTTCGGGAAGCATGAGGCGGATCGCAAGTCTCTTGACCTGCGGATATACCAGTGGGGCAGCAGGGGCTTGAACCCTGGACCGACGGATTATGAGTCCGTTGCTCTAACCAGCTGAGCTACTGCCCCTTGCGTACACGGCACACCGCACCATGCGACTGGTGAGCCTATCGCGATGTTGCCTGGTGACCGCCCAACTTGCCGGCCTGCCGGGGCCCTCCCGGCGCCAACATTCCCATGCGCGACCTCCATGTTGCCTCGTGTCAAGATGCCCGCTTACGGGTCTTCGTTGCCTCACGAG